>NZ_JBVYOJ010000012.1:0-248851 GCF_056120465.1 Paenibacillus sp. sgz302148 | reverse complement strand
CAAGAAGTATCTCGATATGAAAGAGTACTACGATTGGCGAAAGACCCAAAATCCAAAAGTACCTGTGTAATCCTAAACGAGGATTTTACACACAATATTGGACTTGACCTGAAATGAACCGTTCTACGCAGGAATAACTGTACTTTTGCATCTTTTCCTACGGAAGGAAAGGACGTCGAGGCGTCGGGATGCCGAAACGAAGATTCGAGGGACCAAACGACTCCTCCTTTGCATATTTCCTGCGAGAGGAAAGGACGTCGAGGCGTCCAGATGCCGAAACGAAGATTCGAGGGACCAAACGACTCCTCCTTTGCATCTTTTCCTGCGGAAGGAAGGACGTCGAGGGCGTCGCATTCCCGTCATCTATCGTTGGGCTGCGTCTAGGCAGGTATGGATAAAGTGGGCAAGGGTATTTTTTCGGGCGCAGAATTCACGCGTTCAACTTCAAGAGCTATCATAACTAGTTATTTATTCCGCTTTGGAGGTGCTACGATGAATACATTACACAATTATATCGGCGGAGCTTGGGTGGCCGCGGCTACGGAACGCAAAGAGGCGGTTCCGAATCCTGCGACCGGCGAAGCGTTGGCATACGTGCCGCTGTCTACGCAGGAGGATGTCGACCGCGCCGTAAAAGCGGCCAAGGAAGCGTCGCAGACATGGGCAAAAACGCCGGTTCCCCGCCGCGCGAGATATATGTTCAAATACCAGCAGCTGCTCGTGGAGCATTGGTCGGAGCTGGCTCAGCTCATCACCCAAGAGAACGGCAAAAGCTATGGCGAAGCCTACGGCGAAGTACAGCGCGGCATCGAATGCGTCGAGTTCGCGGCGGGCGCGCCTACGCTCATGATGGGCAGCATGCTGCCCGATATCGCGACAGGCCTTGAATCCGGCATGTACCGCTATCCAATTGGCGTCGTTGCCGGCATTACGCCGTTCAACTTCCCGATGATGGTGCCATGCTGGATGTTCCCGCTCGCGATCGCCTGCGGCAACACGTTCGTGCTGAAGCCGTCGGAACGGACACCTTTGCTGGCCAATCGGCTGGCCGAGCTGTTCGCCGAAGCGGGTTTTCCCGAAGGCGTGCTCAACATCGTCCACGGCGCGCATGACGTTGTCAACGGCCTGCTGACGCATCCCGACATTGCCGCCGTATCGTTCGTCGGCTCGCAGCCTGTCGCCAAGTATGTCTACACGACCGCAGCGGCGCAAGGCAAACGCGTTCAAGCATTAGGCGGCGCCAAAAACCATTCCATCGTCATGCCGGACGCAGACCTGAACCTCACGGTAAAAGAAATCGTCAACGCCGCATTCGGATCGGCGGGCGAGCGCTGCATGGCGGCTTCCGTCGTTGTTGCCGTAGGCGATATCGCGGATCGGCTGATCGAGCGGCTAGTTCAGGCGGGCAAGGAAATCCAAATCGGCAACGGCATGAACGAAGGCGTCTTCCTCGGACCGGTTATTCGCCAGTCGCACAAGGACCGGACCGTGGGTTATATCGAGCAAGGCTGTACGGAAGGCGCGAAGCTTGTGCTTGACGGCCGCAGCGTGCCGGAAGCGGCAGGAGACGGTTACTTCATCGGTCCGTCTATCTTCGACGAGGTGCAGCACGGAATGTCCATCTGGCGCGATGAAATTTTCGCTCCGGTTCTATCGGTTGCGCGGGTCGACAGCTTGGACGAAGCGATTGCACTCGCCAATCGTTCCGACTTCGCCAACGGTGCTTGCATTTATACGGACAGCGCAAAAGCGGTCCGCCAATTCCGCGAGGGCATGGATGCGGGCATGTTAGGCGTCAATGTCGGCGTTCCGGCACCGATGGCGTTTTTCCCGTTTTCCGGCTACAAAAACTCGTTTTACGGCGATTTGCATGCGAACGGACGTGACGGCGTCGAGTTCTATACGCGCAAAAAGATGGTTGTTGCCCGGTTTTGAACGATGTTGTGATTTTTACAAAAGATTAACGTAAAACCTGTTGCTAATTCCGCAAATACCGTGTAATATTAGATTAAGCAGTTAAGCGCTTACCCTTTGTTTGCATTTTGTAAACGACATGAGGTTAGCATTGTCTGAATAAACATAGGTTACCAATTCCGATCGTCTTGTCCGCTGCAGAGTCTGACATATCCTGCCACGACAAACAATTCCAATTTTCGGCTTAGCGGACTAAGGCGATCGGATAATAATTTTTAAACAAAATCAAGTATTGCCTTAAACACTCGATCATACTATAATACCAGCAAAGAAAAGAAAGCGCTTTACTGAAGGTTATCATTTTTTAGAACAGGAGCAAAACGATATGGTTCATCCAACGTTCCCGCTCATCGGAGCGCATACCGGCAGCGGTCAGGCTCCGGATAACACGCTAGCTTCGTTTATGGAGGGCATCGAATCGGGCGCAGACGTCGTTGAGGTTGATCTTCGGGTAACTCGCGACGGCACGGTCGTTCTGCTGCATGATGATACGCCGTATTTGCGCGAATGGTCCTACGAGCAATTGAACGAGCCGGCAAACCGCATCAAAGTCGACGAGATTTATGCCGATCATGAAATCGCCACGCTGGAGCAGGTTCTAAGGCTGGCTCAGGAGCACGGGGTTCAGCTGAACTTGGACATCAAATCCGGGGACGCTGTCGTACCGACGATTGAACTTGTTCGGGCGATCGATGCATCTGGTATCGTTTTCATCACAGGCTGCTCGGAAGGCATTGCCGGACGATATGACGGAATTCGGGTCGTCTACAATACGCCGGACGAATTGTCGGAAGCCGAATGGTTCGATTACGAGGCATGGGCCGACCGGCAATGCGAGCTGGCGCAAGACTCCGGTGCGTACGGTCTGAACATGGATTTCCGGACGTGTCGACCCGAAATCGTCGATCGTGCACACGCCAGAGGGTTGGCGGTTTGGGTATATACCGTCAACGATCCCGCATGGCAGCGGCAGTTTGCCGATATGGGCGTCGACGAAATTACGACAAGAGCTGTCGGCACGTTAACGCAGCTTCGCAGCGGAAGTGCGGTTTAAGGCAAAAAACGTGAGGGATACGCTAATGCAAGCGAGAAAAGGGTTTGTTTTCGTCGATATGGTAACGGTTCCACATCATCGCAATTCGCCGCAAACGGCTTTCGGTGATTGAACTTTTGTCCAATATGGAAACGGTACCATAACCTTTCGCCATATCGCCGTATCCTATAACCCGATCCGTATCGCATAGCCTGTTCGCCGCATCGCATTAAAGAAGCTGTTCCGCTCGATAGCCATTTCATTTAAGAAGGGAGTGCCCGTCATTGCAGGCCAATCTACAAACATCCCAGCCGGCGCTAAACCGGGGGCAGCGATTTTCGAAGCTATGGAAAAAAATATTGCTGCACAAATATTTATATCTCATGCTCTTGCCGTGTATCGTGTCGTTCATCATCTTCTCTTACATTCCGATGGGCGGCTTGCTGCTCGCATTCAAGGAATACAAGTTCAATGCCGGAATATTAGGGAGCCCTTGGGTCGGTTTAAAATATTTCGAGAAGTTTTTCAACGATTACCAAAGCGGCCAGCTCATTCGGAATACGCTCATTATTAGCTGCATGAAGCTGTTCCTCGGATTGCCGTTCCCGATCCTGCTCGCGTTGATGTTCAACGAGATTAAGAACAAGTGGTTCAAGAACATCGCCCAGAGCATTTCATATTTGCCCCACTTTCTTTCTTGGGTCGTCGTCATCGGGCTCGTGCAGCGCGTGCTTGCGCCAAATACAGGTTTGCTGAACGAAGCGATCGACTACTTCGGCGGAGACGGCAGCATCTTTTACATGAACGATGCGAATTATTTCTATCAAATCATGTTCGGCAGCCATATCTGGAAATCGATCGGCTGGGATTCCATCATCTATTTGGCGGCTATTGCCGGAATCAATCAGGACATGTACGAAGCGGCCAAAATCGATGGAGCAAGCAAATGGAAGGAAATATGGCATATCACGCTTCCGTCCATTACGCCGACCATTGTCATCTTGTTTATTCTATCGCTCGGCAGCATCTTGTCGGCCGGATTCGATCAGATCTACTTGCTCAGAATGCCTGGCAATATGCAGTTAGCGGATATTTTAGATACGTACGTCATTCGCGTCGGCTTGCAGGGCGGTCAATACGGTTACGCTACCGCCGTCGGCATGATGCAAGGCGTCATCGGCTTAGTTCTTGTCGTCATCGCCAACCGCATTTCGCGGAAAGTTTCTGAGACTTCGTTGTGGTAACCGAAGATTTCCGGTAACCGATCACAAGCATTTCTCCTTTTGTCGGAAGACGTCATATGGCGTTTTTCCATATAAAAAAATATAAAAGAGGGAAAGGTGAACACATGTTAGGAAACAAAAAGTGGGCAAAACTGCTGGCAACTCCGCTCATCGCAACGCTCGTATTTGCCGGATGTTCTTCCAAGGAAGAACCGAAGCCTGCGGATACGTCCAAGGGAACGACCCAGGAAACGCCAAAGGACAACAGCAACGATGGCAAGCCGGCAACTTGGATTGCCGACCGTAAGATCAAAGGCTTGATCTTTATGGGCGCCGACGATTATACGGAAGAGATGAATCCTGAAATCCTGAAACAAATTAAAGAAAAAACAGGAATCGACTATGAAGTGAACATCATGCCTGCCGAGCATTCGATCGACGGTTTGATTGCAGGACTTGCTTCGGGCGACTTGCCGGACTTCATTACCTTTTATTTGAACAATAGCGGCCGTCCGGAAATGCCGGTCGTTCTGAAAGCGGCTCGCGAGGGCATGTTCACCGATTTGACTCCGCTGCTTAAAGAAACAAAAGTATATAGCAAATATTTGCAAGACGGCTATTTGCCGCTTGATACGCAATATGGCGTCATGTTCCGCCCTGAATTTAACGGGTCGTCCTATTTCGTTCATATGAACGTCCCAAGAGAAGGCGGTTATGACACAAGAAAATGGGTAGGCGGTCCGCATATCCGCAAAGATATCGCCGAGAAGTTGAACGTTGATCCAAGAACAATCACAACGTCCGAGCAAATGTACGAACTGGCCAAAAAAGTCGCGGACGGCCACTTCAAAGACAACAACGGCAAAGAAATTTCCGTCATCGGCCCAAGATTCTGGGGCGGTAAAGACGTAGCTCAATTTGACAGCGATTTGATGTTTGGCGGAACCGGCGGCTTCCACCGCAACAGCGAAGGCAAAATCGTTCACGAGAGCGAAACGGAATATCCGATGAAACGCATCGAATACGTTCAAAAGCTGATGAAAGAGAAGCTGATGAACCCTGAGTACTACACGATGGAAGAAAATCGCGCGACGGAAGGCATTCTGAACGGTTCCTTCGGTATCGTTGCCGATATGCACAACTACCAAGATTTCAACAAAGACATGCACTA
The DNA here is from genome assembly GCF_056120465.1 of Paenibacillus sp. sgz302148. Taxonomy (NCBI): domain Bacteria; kingdom Bacillati; phylum Bacillota; class Bacilli; order Caryophanales; family Paenibacillaceae; genus Paenibacillus; species Paenibacillus sp. sgz302148. The sequence continues at coordinate 243,450 of NZ_JBVYOJ010000012.1, read as the reverse complement.
TTTGCCGATCGGCCCGCTCAACGAAGGCGATAAGCCATACCAAATGAAACTGAGCTTCAAGAGCGGATACTCCGCGTGGGCGATTCCGTCCACAACGAAAAATCCGGAAGAAATCGTTAAATTCGCGGACTTCCTTGCAAGCCGCGAAGGCAAGCTTCTGTGGCAATACGGCATCGAAGGCAGAGACTACACGCTTGATGCCAAAGGCAATCCGCTTGTGAAGCAAGAAGTTCTTGATCTGAAGGACAAAGATCCAAAAGCGGCCAAAGCGCTTGGTTTTGCCGGCGTCGGCAACTCCTGGGGCGAATTGCTGGGCGGTACCGATCTCGATCGCACAGCCGATTTCGGCGAAGCGGAATACGGCGATGCCGTACATCCGGAAGCGAATGTAGCTCCTCTCAAAATCGCCGAATACTGGGGCTGGGACGAAAAGCGGAAAAACGCAAAAATCTCGGATACGTATTCTCCGACGGCATTCCTCGGCGAATTCGAGAAGAGCGAAGAGCTGAAAACTGCGCTCGACAACTATGAGGACAGCATGATCCGCGCGTACTATGCAAAAAGCCTGGATGAAGCGAAGAAAATTCTCGATGCGGCGCTTGAACAATTGAAAGCAAGCGGCCTTACGGAATACGAGCAGCTGCTCGAGAAAAAAGACGCCGATCCAAAAACGAAAGTCGATCTGTAACAAGCAATGAAGTTGCAAGGTGTCGGTTTCATCGGATTCTCCGTTGAAGCCGACCCTTATATAAATCAAAGCTTTCTATGTGGTTTTGCTTCTGCAAAACTGTAGCTATGTTCCGTCGAGCAGTTTTGCAGATTCAAAACGTAGCATATGCTTCCGAAGTAGCTTTGTTTCACAAACCTTAGCAAATGCTTCCGATGTAGTTTTGCTTCACAAACCTTAGCATATGCTTACGAAGAAGTTTTGCTTCACAAAACTTAGCATAGGCTTACGAAGAAGTTTTGCTTTGCAAAACTTTGAGGAGGACAAGAAAAATGGAATTTTACAAAACTTCCACAGGCGAAAAATTGTTCAAGATCGTGATTTATATCTTGATCATTCTCCTCTGTCTATCGATCATTCTTCCGTTCTTGAACATTTTGGCGCTTTCCTTCAACGCCGGCAAAGACGCGGAACGAGGCGGCATTTATTTTTGGCCGAGAGAATGGTCGCTTGACAACTATAAGGAAGTATTTTCATCATCGAATATTTTGAACGCCTTTTGGATTTCGTTGTTCCGGACCGTTCTCGGGACGTTGGCAAGCGTGTTCCTGACGGCTGCGGCGGCTTATGCTTTAAAGAGCAAGACGCTGCCCGGCGTGAAGTTTTTTACGATGCTCATCTTCTTCACGATGTTGTTCGGCGGGGGCATCATTCCGTATTACATGCTGCTGAAAGACTTGAACCTCATCAACACCATCTGGGTTTACGTCATCCCGGGATTATACAGCGCCTGGAACATCATCATCATGCGGACGTTCTTCTCGCAAATCAGCGCCAGTTTGGAGGAATCGGCGCGGATTGACGGCTATAACGATTTGTCGATCTTCCTGCGGATCATTATGCCGCTCAGCAGGCCGGTTGTCGCCGTTATCGCGTTGTTTAACGCGGTGGGACACTGGAACGACTGGTTTACGGGAGCGTTCTACGTTCGCGATGCCAAGCTGAGGCCGTTATCGACGTTGCTGCAGGAAATGCTGACCCGCGCGGATGCGCTTCGCAAGACGCTCGAGCAGGCTGCGGGGACGAAGCAATACGATATGCTCGATAAAATCCAGGTAACCGGAAACTCCCTCAAGATGGCGACGATTATCATTGTCGTGACGCCGATCATTCTCGTGTATCCGTTTATCCAGAAATATTTTGCCAAAGGCGTCATGATCGGTTCGATCAAAGAATAGCGAAGGGCGGTTGAACAAGCAGATGGCACAAATCGCGAATCCTTACGACAAGCAAGGTACATGGCTGCGGGGCAGCTTTCACAATCATACGACGAACAGCGCTTGCGGCACGCAACCGCTCGATATCGTGTACAGAATGTACGGGCAATACGACTTTCTCGGCATTTCCGACCATGACTTCATTACGACGCACGAAGGCAAACGGACGATCCCGACCGTGTTCGAGGCGATGGAAGTGAGCAGTCCGGAGCGGCACATGCTGCTGGTCAGTCCGCCTAGGTCGATCATGGACAATTTTTCGAACGCTTTTTCGGTCGAGGCGTACACCCGTTTCTCCGATACTTGCATTGCAAACGGCGGCATCAGTGTTCTCGTTCATCCAAACCGATATTTCTCGCAATATTGGCCGGTCGAAGACATGCTTGCCATGAGCGGTTATACCGGCATCGAGGTCGTTAACGGCGACGGCAATCCGGAATACGACATCGCGTTCGACAAATGGGATGCTTTATTATCGGCGGGACGCAAGGTGTGGGGCTTCGGCGGCGACGATTTCCACGTGTACGGGCAGGAGAAACGGACCTGGAATATGGTGCTGGCCGACCAGAATACGAATGAAAGCATTTTGGACGCAATCAAAGCAGGAAGCTTCTACGTATCGACAGGTTATGGATTCGAATCGATCCGCACGGAAGGCCATCGAATTGAAGTCAAGCTGCAGTCGAGCGAACGGTTGGACCGGATGTACAAATTTGTTTCCTTTATCGGCAAAAACGGCGAAGTACTGGCCGAAACTTCGGGGCGGTTCGCAAGCGCAGCCTACGAATGCAAGGGCGATGAAGGTTACGTAAGAGTGGCGGTTTATTTGGAAGGCGGCTTTGGCGCATTTTCCCAGCCTCTGTTCGTTGAATAAAATCGAAGCGAAGGAAGCCGTGAACGTTTATGGCGGTAAAAATCAAAGACGTTGCCCGCAGGGCCGGCGTTTCCGTAACGACCGTATCCCGGGTTTTGAATCAGGAGAAGTACGTTAGCGAAGCGTTAAAGCAAAAAGTAATCGGCGCGATCGACGAGCTCGGTTACGCGCCTAGCCATATCGCCCGCAGTCTCGTACGTCAGAAGACGAACCTGCTTGGCGTCATCGTACCGGACTTAACGTCCAGCTTTTATTCCACGATATTAAGCAGCATTGAAGAAACGGCAAGCGCCAATGGCTACAGCTTGCTCGTCTGTAACATTGTCGAAGATACGGATAAAGAGCTGCGTTATTTGAACGTGTTTCACGAAATGCGCGTCGACGGCATCATCATTATGCACGAGAAGGTGACGGACGACATTCGCAGCCTACTGAACAAGCTGAATATACCGGTAATATTTTCGAGCGTGAAACCGGCGGATCAGAAATATTTGTCGGTCATCGTCGACGATTACAAGGCGGCGTATGATGCGACAACGTATTTGATCGAGCTCGGTCACGAACGGGTCGGATTTATCGGCGGCGATATGAGAGACATTACATCCGGGCAAAACCGCTACGCAGGATATCGCAATGCGTTAACCGATCACCGGTTGAAAATGATATATGAATACGTCAAGTTCGGCGATTATAAAATCAACAGCGGATACGCCATGATGCAGGAGCTGCTTCTATGCGATCCTCCGCCGACCGCCGTCTTCGCGGTGAGCGACGACATGGCGCTTGGCGCGATGAACTGCATCGCCGACAACAAGCTGTCCGTGCCGGACGATATTTCGATGATCGGCTTCGACGGAAGCTCGCTGACCGAGTTGGTCAGGCCGCGGCTGACCTCGATGGAACAACCGATTCATGAGATGGGACAAGTGACCGTCGAGTCGCTTCTCGCCTTGATTGAAGATGGGGATCAAGTGAATGAGGATATTATTTTGCAGCACCGGATTGCGGAACGGGACAGCTGCAGACGATGGAGTTAGTCTGTAGTTGTCTTCTTTCATTTCAAGATATGGTATCGATACCAGAAAGAAACGATACGGCAGGAGGGAAGGAATTGAAAACATACGATGCGGTTGTCATCGGCGATGCCAATATTGACCTGGTCGTTGTCGGTGCAAGCGGCATGCCGCTGCCGGGACAAGAAATTTTCGTCGAGCAAATGCAAGTGCATGTCGGAGGCGGTGCCGCTCTGTTCGCGCTGAATCTTGCCAAGCTCGGCTTGAAGCTTGCTTTTAACGGCGTTTTGGGCAACGACTATTACGGCGCTTTTGTAAAAGAGCAATTCGCCCATTACGGGATCGATACATCCTATATCGCAACGAGCACCGTGAACAATACGGGCATTTCGATCGCCATCAATCCGGAGAAGGACCGCTCGTTTATTTCGTATGCCGGTTCGAACAGCGAGCTTAATTTAGGCACTTTGAATATGGACTGCGTCGCATTAGGGCGGCACGTCCATTTGACCGGTTATAAAGGCAGCCAAAATCACCCGGAATATATGAACCTGGTCACTTCGCTTAAGGAGATGGGCGTCACATTATCGTGCGACGTCGGCTGGGACGACACCGGAGAATGGTATGAAGGGATATTCGAGCTTGCCCGGCATATCGACGTCTTCTTCATGAACGAAACCGAAGCGCTTCATTATACGCGCTGCGCCACAATCCGCGAGAGCATCGAGAAGCTGGCGCGTTACGGCAAGCAGGTCGTCGTGAAGCTAGGTTCTCAAGGAGCGGTTGCCAGCAAGGACGGCAAACTAACATACCGTTCGGGCTTTTCGGTGGAATCGGTCGATACGACCGGTGCGGGCGATTCGTTTAACGCGGGATATATGTACGGGTATCTGACCGGACGGGATGTCGGAGAGTGCTTGCTGTACGGCAACGCTTGCGGCGCCTTTTCGGTTCAATCGTATGGCGGCAGCACGGGCGTGACCGATCTTGTCGAGCTGGAGCGCTTCATCGCGGAGCAAGTCGGCAAAACAACGGAGCTGTGGGAGGAAGCAATATGAAGCTCGCATTGATCGGCGGCGGCGGCGTGCGCGCCGTGTTGTTCACGAAGAGCTTGACGCTGAAGGCGGAGCAGTCCGGAATCACTCGGCTGACGCTGCACGATACCGACGAGGAGCAGCTCCGTCTCATCAGCCGGCTTTGCCGGATCGTAATTGACCGGAGCGGCATCGACTTGCAGTTGGACGTGACGACCGACATTCGGGAAGCGCTGCGCGGAGCCGATTATATCGTGACGACGATACGTGCGGGCAAAGAGGCGTCGCGTCATACGGACGAAGGGATCGCCTTGAAATACGGCGTCATCGGGCAGGAAACGACCGGCCCGGCCGGATTTTCGATGGCGATCCGCACGATTCCGGTGCTCCTCGACTACTGCAAGCTCGCTCAGGAGCTTGCGCCGAACGCATGGATCTTCAATTTTTCCAATCCGTCCGGCCTAGTTACGCAAGCGCTGCGGAACGCGGGTTATGACCGGGTGATCGGCATTTGCGATACGCCGAGCCATACGAAGCTGCGCATGGCCGAGGCGATGGGAATTGATCCGAAGGAGCTGTACGTCGAATTTTTCGGCTTGAACCATTTGTCTTGGATCCGCAAGGTGATTTATCAAGGCGAGGACCTGCTGACAACGTTGAAAAATGACGTTTCGTTTACGAACCGGGTCGATGAGTTCCGGATGTTCGATCCCGGCTTGCTTCGATCGCTTCCTTATTTGCCGAACGAATATTTGTACTATTATTACCATCGCGAGAAATCGTTGGCCAACATTATGAATGCGGGCAGCACGCGCGGCAAGATGATCGCGGAGAACAACAAGGCGATGCTGAACGAGCTGCGCGGTTTGGATATCGAAGCGAATCCCGACAAGGCGATTCAAATTTATTTGTACTACACGCAAAAACGCGAGGCGTCCTACATGGCGATCGAAACGAATTCGCAGGCGAAGCCGCTGCCTCCGGCAGAACAGCTGCAGCTGCCCAATTCGCTGGGCTATGCGGGCGTCATGCTCGATTTTGTCGATTCGCTGCAAACCGGCGAACAGAACAATATCGTGCTGTCGGTCCCGAATGCGGGCAGCATCGCAGGTTTTGCGGACGACGACGTCGTTGAGGTTTCTTGCGAAATTACGGCTGACGGGGCAAAGCCTGTGCAAATCGGCGAAGTGCCGGAGGCGATGCATTTGCTCATGAAAAGCGTGAAGCGGTTTGAACGCTTGACGGTGGAAGCCGTGCGGCATCGTTCGAAGGAACTCGCGGTCGAGGCGCTGATGGCGCATCCGCTCGTGCAGTCGTATTCGCTTGCCAAACAGCTGGCGCAAGATTATTTGGAAACTTACCGGGATATGCTCGGAGAATGGAAGTAGGTGACGGTAAAAATGAACGCGATGCATGCCAAGCTGTCCAAACTAAAAGGGCTTTGCCCGGACAACTATTGGGCCAAACGAATAATGGCGGAATTGGAATATGCGAACCGGGTCTCCCTGGTGGCGGGCGGTCGGTTCGACGATTTGATCGATTCGGCCGTTTCTTTTTTGCTGGATACGCTTGAGCAATCCGGTACGATCGGCGAAGAAGCGGCCCTGCAGGCGGAGCGGCTGCTCGCCGATATGGCCGGCGAAGCGAAAAAATATACGGTGCTGTGCGCGTCGCATGCCCATATCGACATGAACTTTTTGTGGGGCTGGGACGAGACGGTGTCCATTACGCTCAATACGTTCCGCACGATGCTCGACTTGCTGGATGAGTATCCGGACTTTCTGTTCTCGCAATCGCAGGCGGCCGCATATGAGATCGTCGAAAAGTATGATCCGGAGATGCTGGAGGAAATCAAGCGCCGGGTTGCGGAAGGGCGCTGGGAAGTAACGGCGGCGACGTGGGTGGAAGCGGACAAAAACATGCCGAACGGCGAAAGCATGGCCCGGCAAGTGTTAACCGCCAAAACGTATCTCGGCGAGCTGTTCGGTCTTGCGCCGGATGCGCTTGCGGTTGATTTCGAGCCGGATACGTTCGGCCATAGCGCAAACGTGCCGGAGCTGCTGCAGCAGGCCGGTATCAAATATTACTACTACTGCCGCGGCCACAACAACGAGGGGCATCATTTGTTCCGCTGGACGTCGCCTTCCGGCCGTTCCGTCATTGCCTATAAGGAACCGCACTGGTACGATTCGCGCATCGAACCAGCGATGGTCATGACGGTACCGGAATTTTGCAGCAAGACGAACATGACGACGATGCTGAAAGTATACGGCGTCGGCGATCATGGCGGCGGACCGACTCGACGCGATCTGGAGCGCGCGCTCGATATGCGGAATTGGCCGATTTTCCCGACGATTCGTTTCGGGACGTACCATGAGTTTTTTGCGCTTGCGGAGCAAACGGCCGGCGAACTGCCTGTCGTGAGCGGGGAGCTGAACTTTATTTTTACGGGATGTTATACGTCCCAAGCCCGGATCAAAAAAGCGAACCGCGTCTCCGAAAATTTGCTCGGCGAGGCGGAACGGTTCGGCAGCTTGTCCACGCTTGCAACCGGGTCACGCTATTTCGGAAAGGAATTAACGGAAGCATGGCGCAAAACGCTGTTCAATCAGTTTCATGACATCCTTCCCGGCAGCTGCGTGCCGGAAACGCGCGATCATGCGCTCGGCTACTTCCAGGAAATCGTCGCGATGGCGAACAGCAAAAAAAGCGACGCCATCCGCCGGCTTGCGGCACAGATCGATACGTCGCGATTCATCGTGGAAGGCGAGGATCTGCGAGAGAGCATGTCGGAAGGGGCGGGCGCCGGCGTTGGCGTGCATCTGTTCCGAACGGGCGAAAGCGATCGCGGGCGCGGGAAAACGCGGATTTTCCACGTGTTCAACAGCGCGCATGCGGACCGGGAAGAGGCGCTCGAGATCGTCGTCTGGGATTGGGACGGCGACTTGAGAAATTTGGCGTTTCAGGACGGCGAAGGAACACCGGTCGACTTCCAATTCATCGATCGCGGCTTTGCCGAGCATTGGGGGCATTTTTTCCTAAGGGTATTGCTGCAGGTGCGGGTTCCCGCGATGGGCTACAGTACCTACGTCATGACGGAAAAAGCGGGCGATATGAGCAATCTTGCGGCAGCCGACTGGAAGCTGGCCGGAGAGAACTTGCCGCCGAATGAACTGCACGCGTTCGTGCTGGAGAACGATCGGGTTCGGGCTGTGCTCGATCCGTCGAGCCTGGCGCTCGTGTCGCTTGTCGACAAGGAATCGGGCCGCGACGCGGTCGACGGCAGCCGTCCAGCCGGTATATTCCGGTTGATCGAGGAAGACACGTTCGGCGGAGGCGGCAATGCTTGGCTCGTCGGCCGTTACGGCAAAATCGAGCCGCTCACCGAAGGCATTCGGGTCGAGAAAAGCGAGCTCGGCAGCGATAAGATCAGGCAATCGGTGACGTATGCCGTTTCGTTCCGACATTCGAAGCTTAAGGTGATTGTTTCGTTGGACCGGAACAGCGCATCGCTCAATTACAACGTAGAGTGCGATTGGCATGAAATCGGCAGCAGCGATACGTTCGCTCCGCAGCTGCAATTTTATATGCCGGTCGGGTATGGCTGCGGCGCGTACCGTTACGATATTCCGTTCGGCACGATCGAACGGCCGGCGATGGCGCAGGATGTACCTGTCAACAGCTGGGCGCTGGCTTTGCCTAAGGATGGGGCGGCGTCCCGTAAAGCCGTCATGGTCGTCTCGGACGACAAATACGGCTTCCGTGGTGCAGACGACGCGCTAATCGTCAATCTGATTCGCGGCTCGCACGGTCCGGACCCGTATCCGGAGAACGGCGTGTACCGCTTCCAGCTGGCGGTTGGGCTAGTCGACCCGGCGAACCGACGGAAGCTGATCGAGACGGCGTATGCTTACAACAACCCGCTGAGCTTTGTGTCCGTTGCGGCACGCCAAGGGAAGTGGCCGCTTGCGCAAAGCCTGCTGCGTCTGGAAGAGGGCTCGGTCGCCGTTTCGGCGGTGAAAATGCCGGAGGTCCTTGCCGGCGTTGGCGCCGGTGCAGGTGCCGGTGCCGGTGCCGGTGCGAACGGCAAATGCATCGTCCGCGTATACGAAACCGACGGGGCGGACACGACCGCTTGCCTCGCAAGCTTCCGCGCCGTGAAGAGGGCGTATTACGTCGACGTGCTGGAGCGCGCAGTTGAAGAGGACGGGGTGGCTATAACGAGTGCTGCCAATGTCGCAAATGCCTCAAATGCCGCAAATGCCGCAAATGCCGCAAACGCACTGGATGCAGCGAATGAATCGGAGACCTGCAAGAGCGCGAACGCGTCCGATGCTTCCATTTCAGTTGATGGCTCGCATGTTCGGTTTGCCGTTGGAGCGAATCAAGTCGTGAACGTTTGTGTTGAATTTGAATAAATAAAACGAATCGCCGGAGGTGTGACAATGAAATTTGCAGCAGGCGAACGCCGGGACGTTCAGGTTGTCGTTCATCTTGTTTTTAACGAAACGGCCACGTTGCCGGGGTTACCCGACTACGAGCTCAAGGAGCATTACGGCGACGCCGGGGCGGTCACTTGGTTTTACGGTATGCGCGGTCAGTCCCATACGCTTGTTGTTGGGCTCGGCAAAGCGGAGAAGTTCCATATCGAACGGATTCGCGAAGCGGCCGGTATCGCCGGTCGCGCCGTCATCAAGGAAAAGCTGGCGACGGTTCATGTCTCGTTTGCCGTGCCGCAGGAACGATCGGCCGAAGGCTGGAACGAGTCTGATGCGGTGACCGCTTGGGTGGAAGGCTGGATGCTCGGCACCTATGCGTTCGACCGCTACAAAGCGACGCAGGCGGTCAATCCCGTCGAGTCGCTGTCCCTCGGCAGCGAAAGCTGCTTTGATGCGATCCGCCTCGGCCAAATTCGCGCCGAGGGCACGATCCTTGCGCGGGACCTGGCGAACGAACCGCCAAACCGGCTGCGGCCGCAAGACCTGGCTGACCGGGTAGCCGCGCATTTCGCCGGGACGGGCGTCGAGTTCAAGCGGTTCGAAGGCGAAGCGCTGGAACGGCACGAAATGACCGGCCTCATGGCCGTCGGCCGGGGCAGCGTTCACCCTCCCGTCATGCTCGAGCTGTATTATTGCACGGACGCCAGCCTTCCGCTGATCGCGCTTGTCGGCAAAGGCATCACGTTCGACACGGGCGGCATCAGCCTCAAGCGCGACCACGACATCAGCGACATGCGGATGGATATGGCCGGAGCGGCGGCGGTTGTCGGCGCGTTCGATATCCTTGCCAGAAGCGGCGTACGGGCGAACGTGATCGGCCTGATCCCGGCGGCGGAAAATATGCCGGACGGCGCTGCGCTGCTGCCGGGCGAGGTGCTGCAATACCCGAACGGCGTTTCCGTTCAGGTCGGCAATACCGACTCCGAAGGCCGCCTCGTGCTCGCCGACGCGTTGATTCGCGCGAACTGGCTGGGCGCCAAGGAAGTCGTGGACGCGGCAACGCTGACCTATTCGGTCAATGCGGCGCTTGGCTCTCGCTACGCCGGCATCTGGGGTGACGGCGATCTCGTTCGCGCTGTCCGCGCGGTCGGCGAGCCGATCGGGGAGCGGGTGTGGGAGCTGCCGCTTGTCGATGAATATGAAGCTCATCTTAAGAGCGATTATGCCGACATCTGCAATATTAGCCATGTCGGCGAAGCGGGAGCGACGACGGCGGCGTTATTTTTGCGCAAATTCGTTCATGCTTCCCTGAAGTGGGTTCATATCGATATGGCTTCGCTGAAGGATTCGTCGTCCACCCGAGGCTATATCGTGCCGGGCGCAACCGGCTACGGCGCACGCCTGATGGCGGATTTGGTCGCGGCGCGCAATAAAGGACAATAGGAGGAGAACACCATGAAACATAAATTCGCCGCCCAGCTGTTTACGCTCCGCAAGGAGCTAAAGGCCGATTTTCCGGCCGTGCTGCGCAAGCTGAAAGCGATGGGCTGGAACGCAGTCCAAATCGACGGCTTGCACGGATATTCGGCGGTTGACATTGCCGCCGTTCTTGAGGAAACCGGTTTGAAGACGGCCGGCATGCACGTAAGCTTGGACCGGATGTACAACCATCTGGACGAGGTACTTACGGAGGCGCGTTTGTTCAAGGCGACGGAGATGTTCTGCAACTCCTTGCCCGGCGAGCTGCAGACGGTGGAAGGCTATCGTCTTGTGAAGGAGCGGCTGAACGACGTCGCTCGCCGCGCCGAAAGCGCAGGCCTCCGCGTTGGCTTCCACAACCATGATTTTGAATTCCATACGATGGTGGACGGCAAGTTCGCCTTGGAATATTTGCTGGATCCCGCGGACGGAAACCGCATCTACGCGGAGGTCGATTCGTATTGGGTGAAGAAAGGCGGACAAGATCCGCTTGCGTTCATGAGTCAATATCCGAACCGGATGCCGATCATGCACCTGAAGGATATGACGAACGACGAACGGCAGACGTTCGCGGAAATCGGCTCGGGCTCGATCGAGTTTGCTCCGCTGCTTGAGTGGGGCGAGGCGAATGGGGTGGAATGGTACGCGGTCGAGCAGGACTACTGCCCGGGCGATCCGTTTGACAGCCTGCAGATCAGTTTGAACTACTTGAATCAATTGGCGGATCAGCTGCAGAACGGAGGCGTACGATGAAACGGATTAAGATTCAAGGGCTTGATAAAACGTGCACGCAGCTGATTCTTGGCTGTGCCGGCCATTATAAGCCGCACAATTACGAATGGGCGAGCGGCATGCTGGACGCTTACGTGAAGAACGGGGGCAATACGCTGGACATGGCGCGCCATTACAGCGGCAGCGAGCAGACGGTCGGCCGGTGGATGCAGGAGCGGGGCAACCGGGAGCAGATCGTCATTTTGACGAAGGGAGCCCATCATGACGAGAACGGACCGCGGGTGAATCCGCAGGCGATTCGCGACGATTTATTCAAAAGCCTGGAGATGCTGCAAACCGATTATATCGATTTGTACGCGCTGCATCGCGACGACCCGTCCGTCCCCGTCGGCCCGATTATGGAAGCATTAAACGAGCAGCTTGCCGCAGGGCGCATGAAGGCGATAGGCGCTTCCAACTGGACGCTTCGGCGGATTCAGGAAGCAAACGAGTATGCGTCGGCGCATGGACTGGTCGGATTTACGTTCAACAGCCCGAACCTGAGCCTCGCAAAGCCGAACGAACCGATGTGGCCTGGCTGCGTATCGGCCGACGACGAAGCTTGCGCCTGGCACGAGCACAATCAATTTCCGCTGCTGTCCTGGTCTTCCCAGGCGGGCGGTTTCTTCACCGGATTGTATGCGCCGGATAAGCTTGACAACGACGACATGGTACGCGTATACTACAGCGACGCCAACTGGGAAAGATACCGGCGCGCCGGGCAGCTCGCCAAGGAAAAGGGCTGCACGCCGATCGACATCGCGCTGGCATACGTCGTCAACCAGCCGTTTCCGATCGGCGCATTGATCGGCCCGGCGAAGCTGGAGGAGCTGGAGTCCTCGGTACGAGCGCTGCAAATTCAGCTAAGCCGCACTGAGTTGGATTGGTTGAATTTAAAATTATAGTGATAGGCCTGCAATCCATGCCATATTTCACGAAATGCCACGTTTCGTAAATATGGCATTTTTGTGTGTTCGAATCGATATCGTTTTGTGTCCGCGAAGTGAACAACTAGACCGCCATCGCTACAAAAGCTTATACTAGTAATAATTGCATCAGCCCGGAGGACAGTTTATCGGAGAATATTGCATAGATGGGATGAGGATCATGGACAAACTGCAATGGAAACAAATTCAGAAGCTTCAGGATATTTACTCGCAAGCTCTGGGCTTGGCCATTGTAATGACAGATTCGAATGGAAACCGCGTGACGGAGCGTTCGGGATATCGAGACTTAAAGGAAGCTCTGTTCGATGCGAACGCCGTCAATGACAGCATGATGAAGCTGCTGGGGCAGCTTCGCGAATACCCCAGAATGGTGTTGTACGAAGGCAGATTCGGGATGAAATATATTGTGTCGCCGATCTGGATTGAAGGCAAACCGCAATATTACATATGGTCCGGTGTTGTGATCGAAAAATGGACAAGGCCGCTTATGAAACGGAATGCTCAGAGCTCTATGCCGTCTGAAGAATTTGATCGGTGGGAGCAAGCCGCCGAGTTGATTGCCGACACAACGGAAGAGCAAAAACGCAGTTTAATGGATCAGATCGCCCATTTGTCGGAAATCACGGCTTCCGTCATTATGGAGAAGAAGCTGGAAGGGAAGCTTGTATCGGCCTTCGGCATTCTGAACGAGCATTCGGCTTCAAGCAAATCGAACGAAAATGTTGTTGCTTCATTGACCTTGTTCTCCGAGGCGGTTGGACTCGATATCGCGGGGCTTGCCATACAGACGAAATCGGATTCGTTCGTGATCCGCTACACCGTCGGCAAGCAAGGGCATGAGCAGCTTGTCGATTCGCTCGTGATGGCGGGGGAAGGTTTTCTCGGCCAGGTTCGACTAACGGAACAGATCGGATATTGGGAGCATGTCGGCAATGATCCCCGGTCGGCTTTCTTTAACCAGTTCGGTTTGTTTCCGAAAACCGTCGTCGTTTATCCCGTTAAGTTCAAGGACAAGATGACGGGAATTTTATTCGGACTGTCGGAAGCCGAAAGCTTGCCTCCGTTGTATGTGGAATTCGGTAAGCTGATCGCAACGATGAGCGGAACGCACATCGGAGTCAGCGAGCTGGATGAGCTGAGCCAGAAGCAATCGTTTCGCTTGATTACATTGCTTGAGGTTTGCCAGGTCATGAAGGATATGAAGGACTTGCTCGGGATCGCCATCACGCTCGTCGACTTCGCCTACAACTCCTCGAGCGCCGTTTTCTCCTATGCGGTCGTCAAACGACCGGGCGAGGACGCACAAGCCTTCTACCGGGGACTCGCCGAAGAGGAAATGGATGATTTTGTGGAAGAAGTGAACGCCAGAGTATTCGAGGGCTCTACGGCTCGCGCCTCATCTCCGCAGCAGCCTTATATGCACATGACGGAAGATGGAATCACCATAATGGAGTTTCCGATGAATGTTCGGGAGAGGGTCGTTGCCGTACTTGGCGTCGCCGTGCGAGGAGAAGCGAAGGCCGCCGAATTCCGGCATTTCCTCAGCGCGCTTGCCTCAATCGGGGAAATGCGCATTCAATATTTGCACGAGCTGCAGCTGTCGCAAACGATCGAAAGCGTCGATATGCTGCATCAGATCGTGCTGGAGCGCAATCGGGACGAATTCGTCTATGCGGCCCGTGCCAAAGGACTCGCCGTTCAGTTCGCAAGACGGCTTGACCTTCCCGCCGAGGACATTGAGCAGCTTGGCATGGCCTGCCTGCTGTTCAAATATAGCGACGATTTCATCGAGCGTAAGCTGCGTTTGCCTCGGGTGGCTCAATTGCTGGGCAGTGCCAGGCAGCTGATGAACAGCAAAGATAACCCCGGACTAGGAACAAATTCCTATGACATGATCACCCTCATTTTTTGTATCGTCACGCATTATGTTCTTCAATATGAAACGATCGAATCGCTTGAGGACTATAGACCCGTACATGAGCAATTGGTCGGACAATTCATCGAATTCGTCGGAAAGAATGAACCGGCGGCGGATGAAGGCCCGTCTCCGCTCCTGAAGTGGACGGTCGAACCGATGCAGTCCGAACCGCCGCTTGAACTCGGTGCGCTCACCCCTCGCGAGAGAGAAGTATTCGATTTAATTATCCTCGGATTAAGCAACCAGGACATTGCCGCAAAGCTTCACATCAGCGTACATACGGTGAAAAACCACTCGACGAAAATATACGAAAAGCTTGGCGTCAGTGACCGGACACAGGTGATGGCCAAAATGTATTTTGGGGACTTTTACGCGAAACACAGAAATTAACTGTCGGTTCAGAACTTGTATAGGAAGCATATCCTATACTTGTGCTCGGAAAAAAGTCTGAGGAAATAGGAAACGCAGGTGATAGGAAAAATTACCTCAATGCTGCAAAATGGAAGTAACCAAACGGACAAATCGTTTCGTTATGAGAGAAATTTTGGACAGCCAGGGGTGTGGGACATTGATCGCAGATCAAAAGACAAATGAAATCAATGGGGCGTGCATGCGGATGGCGCGTGAATTTCATCTCACAACAAGAGAATTGGAATTGATCATGCATCTTACGATGTATGGTTCCAGCAACAAAGAGCTGGCCAACGCATTAGTCGTGACGGAAAAAACGGTGAAAACGCACATGTCCAACATTCAGCGGAAAACGAACACAACTTCGACAAGAGAGCTGTTGTCTCTTGTGATCAAGTCGGCATTGCACGCGTAACGAAGCTTGTAGGATCGGTCATGAATCGGGGGCACAATACGAACGGATGAAAAACTTTCCTTCAGCAGAAGAAGGAAAGTTTTTTCGCATTTCTAACGCGCATGAAGTTATGCGGCAAGGGGTTTAAAGGCTTAATTGAAAATTATTGTAAAGACGTAAACGATCAAGCCTAGTGCTCCAGAATCATCGTTTTATTTCGTTTCGGCGCATTCCAGGCAAATCGATCCGTAAGCTCCACCTGCAGCACCTCCTCGATGTCCTCCATACGGATCATCAAACGGCAGACATCGGTAAGATCCAGCCCGGTTTCTTCGTAACGACGCTTCATCGAGCTTATATCGATTCCGATCGTATGCGGCAGGTCGCGGCACACCGTCAAATCCTCCAGCAGCACGGAAGCATGCAGCGATCCATCCATATAATCGTCCCTGCACATCGGGCGGAAAGGCGCCGTCAGCGGAAGCCGGAGCATGCGACGATTCCAATCGAGCTCCCCTCTTCGGCAGAACAGCACCAGCGTTTCCGCCTTCATCCTATCTTCATAAAAATCGTACAGCACCGTCAAATTAGCCACGCTTGCGGCTCCCCCTCGCTTGAAGCTGATGATACAGCTTCTCCATAATCGATTTTGTTTCCTCGCTCCAATTGGCTGGGTCAAATTTCCTACGCTTGTTGCGGGCGACCTTGGCCGTCTCTTCCGATACGATGCACTGCAAAACGCGCCGCTGAATCCCTTCAAGCCTTCGCCGGGCCAAGTCCGGCGTTACTTTGAACTCCTGCGTCAGCAAATCGATGATTTCGCTCTGCTGCCGGGGCAGTTCCAGCTTGCGGAGCATGGAATACGGGATGGCCGCGTACAGCTGAAAGTTATTTGCCTCCAGCTCCTGCATTTGCGTGTAGGCCGCCGGCATTTGCATCTGGTTGCCCGCATGGCGAAGCACGTGGCACAGTTCGTGCAGGAAATCCTCCCACTGTCTCTCGGGGCTTTGCCTGCTGTCGATGTTCATGCTGAACATGCCGTTGCGTTCAATGACCTGGCTTCCGATTTCGAGATAATACACCCAAATGTTCAGCCTTGCCGCAAGCTCGGTGATGGTCAATTGATTCGGCTCCTTGATGCCGATGTTCCGGTACAACCGCTCGATCCATTCTTCCAACGGCGTCAAAGGATAATTTTGCATGACAACACCCCTACGATTACGAATATATGTTTGGTTACTCGCGAAAAAGAAAAGCCCTACATAAAGGGCGTACATATTGAGTCCGTTCTATGATATGCTGCATTGGCCGAATATCCGAGCCTTGGATCCAGCGTGCCTTGCCCGGCTTTCGTGCGGATAAAGCATTATTGTGGGTCTTCCGGCTTGCGGCCGGACTCCTGAAGCTTCAGAAACTCCCAGAACTGCCGCAGTTCGCGGCGCCTTTGCTCAGGTGCTTCCTTATACTCCTTGAAAAAAACGTTCATCTCCGGATCGTCCCACTCGTGGCCGCTTTCGTCTTCAGCCTTATTGTTCTCCGGACTCTCGGCGGCTTCTTTTTCGCTCGTGCTCAACTGAGCGGCCAACACGTGAACGGGCCGGGGCTCGTCCGTCTTGCCGAGCAAATAGTCGATCGAAACCTGGAACAAATCCGCCATTCGATGCAATGTTTCTTCTCGGGGAATGCGGTTCTTCTCTTCCGACTCATAACCTGCGATCGTCGACCGCGATACGCCAAGCGCTTCGGCTGCTTGGTCTTGTGTCCAATGTTTACTGTCTTCTCTAAGCTGCTTGAAGCGTTGCGCGAATGCAGTCACTTGATCACCACCGGAATGTGCTGTTCCTATTTTACATCAAGTATTGGAAAAAAGAAATAACAAAACAGAACTTATGTTCCTTAAAAAAAATTCGAAAAATAGGAACAAACGTTCTTGACATTCCATTTGTTAGAGGGTATATTGTTAGCACAAAATGTTCCTAAACGGAACAATCGTGCAACTTTTGATAACTTTAAACCATCGAATTATTTCTAATACCGTTTATTTATAGTCCGAATGTTCCTTTTAGGAACAAAAATCATGAATGGAGGGATTACATGTTCGATTTATGGATTCAATATCAGCAATCGAAAAAAACGTTGGACGAGCTTCTCCCGAACGTGGCGGAAGCGGGCGAACGGCAAATCGTTGCCGGCATGGTCCGCGAAGTCGAATGGGTCATGCAGTGGATTTCGACCGGACGGCAGCCGGGCAACCGGCGCGGTGTCGAGCGAAGATCCAGCGTGCAGCGGGAGCTGCTGACAGACCCGATTATTTTGCAGGCGGTAATGGAATCGCCCTCGTATTCGGGACAACGGGACGTAGTGCTATCCAAGCAGCAGTTGGACAAGCTGGAAGCGGCGTTATCGCTGCTGAGCGCGAGGGAACGAGAGTGCTTCGAGCTCGCCCATGGCCGAGGATTTACGCTTTCGCAAATCGCGGAGCTGCTCTCGGTTAGCAAGGGGACGGTCAGTATTTATGTTCGTAGGGCGAACAAGAAGCTTGCCGTACTCCGAACGGAAAACGCATCGCAGCGCTGATTTCCGGCCTTGTCTTCCGATTGCCACCTATAGATGATAGGAACATATGTTCCTGTAATGAGGAGGCGATATCAAAATGAAGGCAAGCTTACGCTGCGTCGACCGCACCTCCCGCGTATTTGGAGAGTCTGTTCGATCGTCGATCGGATTGCCGGAAGAAGCGGGTCGAGGGGGCGAATCGGATGTTAATCGAAAGCTTAGGCGGCATTCATGAACAGCTCCAGGCATTATTTCCTGAAGTCAGCACGATTTCGATCAATGTCGTGCCCGATCCTATGGTAAGGCCGTCCTGTTCCGTTGTTCTTGCGGAATGCGGCGACACGCATGAAGGCAGCTCCGGTTATTCGTCCCAAGTGAAATGGGACATCGTCTATTACGCCACGCTTGGCGAGGACGGAAAGCCGTCCGCCATGGAGCAGCTGGCTGCGGCGGATCGCATTCGGCAAGCCTTTATGGATTTGCTCGTTCTGCCGTGTCCCGGCGGGGACAAGTTCCGAATCGCCGGTGCCGAAGGCGGCTACCGTGACGGACAAGCCTACATCAGGGTTACGCTTGAGAACGAATACGGACGTGCCGCCGTGACACATGAAAAGGTGCAATGGATCAACATGAAAATGAAGGAGGTTTAAGGGATGGGATTACCAAGTGTAAACATCGTATTTAAACAAAAAGCGGCTGCTGCGGTGCAGCAGGGAGCTGTTGGCGTGCTAGCGCTCGTATTGAAGGACACTTCCGTTACCGAGCTGAAAGAATATGCGCTGGACAGCGTCGCCGAAATTCCGGCTGCTCTCGCGGAAAACAACCGCGGATATATCGAGATGGCGTTTATGGGGGCGCCGCGCCAAATTCAGGCGGTCGTCATCCCGGCCTCGGCGTCGGATTACGTCGCAGCACTCAATTATCTCGAAACGATTCGCTTCAATATCGTTGCGTTCCCAGGCGTGGCAACGGCGGACGTCGCGGCCTTGTCCTCGTGGGCGAAAACGATGTTCACGGCGAAGGATCGCAAAGTGATGGCGGTTCTGCCGAATTCGGCAGCCGATCATCCGGCGGTCGTCAATTTTACGACGGAAGGGGTCGTCGTCGGAAATAAAACGTATACGGCCAGCCAATTTACGGCGCGTATCGCCGGGCTGATCGCCGGCCTTCCGCTGACGGTCGCCCCGACGTTCCAGGTGCTGCCCGAGGTGACGGATGTGCCGAAGCTGACGAAAGCGGAAGCGGACGCGGCCATCGACGCCGGCAAGCTCGTGCTGTACCACGACGGCGAAAAGGTTAAGATCGCCCGGGGCGTCACCTCGCTAGTGACAGTTACCGAAGACATGGGTGCTGATTGGAAGAAAATCAAAGTGGTGCGTATCCTGAACAAAACGTATCACGACATCAAGGAAACAATCGAAGATCTGTATATCGGTAAAGTGCAGAACAGCTACGTCAACAAGCTGCTGCTCGTTTCCGCGATCAACGCCTATTTCGAATCGCTCGAGCAGGACGGCATTTTGGATCCGGGCAAAAACACGATGTCCATCGATGTGAATGCGCAGCGCATCTACCTGAAGTCGATTCTCGGCAGCGAGGAAGTCGCCAAGATGAACGAGCAGCAACTGAAGGAAGCGAATACGCGCGATCAGGTGTTCCTCGTGGCGACCGAACGTCCGCTGGATGCGATCGAAGACGTAAAGCTGACGGTGAATCTGTAATCTTTTGGCGGAATGGTTGGACATGGAAGAAATCGATATAACGGGAGGTACTAACGAATGACAATGAATAAGCTTAGCGGTGAAAAAGTCATTTCCGGCTCGTTCGGCGAGGTGTGGCTCGACAACGAATTCGTAGGCGAAGCGATCGCGATGGAGGCAAAAATCGAAATCGAGAAGGAAGACGTTACACTCGTCGGCAACCTCGGAACGGACAGCAAATTTATCGGCTACAAAGGCAGCGGCACGCTGCGCATGCATAAAGCGAACTCGCGCATGATTTCGAAGATCAGCGACATGATCCGGATGGGCTACAACCCGCGGTTCAAAATTTTGTCCGAACTGAAGGACCCGGCGGCTTACGGCTCGGAGCGGATTATCATCCTGGACGCCAACTTCAACGATTTGACGCTCGTGAACTGGGAGCTGAAGAAAAAGGGCGAGATCGAAGCGCCGTTTACGTTCACGAAGTGGGAGCATCCGGATTTGATCCATCACAATCAATAAGCGGGAGCGGGGCGGTAATGCCCCCTTCTTTTTTCCCTTTTTGCATTTAAATTTTACCGAAAAAATGGAGGGCTTCACTCATGGCGAAAAATACGTTGGATTTGCTGCTCGCAATCGACAAAAGCAAAATCGAAAGGCCCAGAAAGAAGCTTCAGCTAAACCGTCTGTCCGAACTCGCGGGCGAGCCGGTTGTGTTCACGTGCCAAGCGCTGACGATGGAGGAGCAGGAAGAAATCCAGGATATGGCGATTTCGTTCGGCAAACGCGGCGAGCTGGAGGATTTCAGCGCTAAGGCGGTGCAAATTTTCACCCTGCTGAAGGGCGTTGTCGACCCCGAGCTGAAAAACGCCAAGCTGCTCGAAGCGTACGGCGCCAAAACGCCGAAGGAGCTGCTGGAGCAGTCCAAGTTCCTGCTGCCGGGCGAGGTGACGCAGCTGTACAACGCAATCTCGGAGCTGTCCGGCTTCGGCGGCAGCTCGGTGGAAGAGCTAAAAAACGGATAAGGTCGGATGGCTATGTGGAGATGCTCTATTATTACTGGAGCCGCAAAGGCATTCGGCCAAGCGAGATTTACGGCATGTCGCCGGGTGAGCAACTGCTAATCCGGGCGTTCTACGAAGCCGAGCTGGAGGAGCGGGACCGGCTCGCCCGCACGGGCAAGCTGTGGTTCACGCTGCCGGCGATGTAGGGAGGTGAGGGTGTGGGGATGTTTGAGGAAGAGCTTGATGATTTGAAAAATAAAACGACGTACGCTTCGCAGCTGATGAGAAACTATAAAAACAACTACCTTGGCATTTTGCGACAAATGTCTAAACAGCATGGCGATTTCCAGCAGCAGTTGAAACAGGCGCGAGAGAAACAAGCGCGCGATCAAGAAAAGAAACATAAAGCGGAACAAAAACGCCGCAAAGAGATGGAAAAAGCAATAACGACGACGATCAACAATACGAAAGCGTACAAGAAGCTTGGCGAATTGGCCACCAAATTTATGCCTTACCGATTCATGATCAGCACGATTCTGCTCAAAGACCGAACGGTGAAAGGGATTCAGTCGATTTATTCCAGAGTCGTGGGAATCGTGCGGAAACCATTTGCAATTGCGGTAAAAATCAAAGATTTTGCCTTTGCCGGGCTAAGCAAAATATTCGGTTTGCTCGGCAAGCTGGCCAAAGGTGTCGTCATCGGCGCTAAGTTTGTTGCAGGCGGTGCAATCTCCGCCGCTGGGGCGGCATTGAATCTTATGGGATCGGGAATCAGCGGCGCAATGGGTCAAGAGCGGCAGCAGATGTTGATCGAACATGCGGTCGGCGGGGGCAAGAAAGGCGCAAGCGGTGATCAGGCCAAGGCGGATTCGCGCGCGTACATCGAACAGTTGAAAAAAAACGCGTACGGCGGACCGTTTGATACGAGCGAAATGCTGTCGGCCGGCATGAAAGCGGTCCAAGGGACGAACGGCAACACGAAGCAAGCGATGGAACTGATGAAGCTTGCCCAGAATGTGGCCGCGCTCAACCCGGAGAAATCGCTGGCTGACGCCGTTGACGCGATCGTCAAACTTCGATCCGGAGAAGAGGGCTCCAAGGATGCATTAAGCGAATTCGGGTTTGCGGCTTCCAAAGATTATAAAGGAGCGTCGCTTGGTCAAATCAAAAACGCGGATGGCGTTAGCGTCAAAGATATGTTCAAAGGCGGAACCGAGAAGTATGCGGCAACCGGCGAAGGACTCGTGAAGACGATCAAAGGCAAGCTGCAATCGGGCCTGGAGGATGCCGGTCTGAAAATGCTGCAGGCCTTAAAGCCTGCGCTTCAACAGCTCGTTCCGCTGCTGGATAAGCTGCAGCCGATGTTTGCGGCGATTGGATCGGCATTGGCCCAAGGCATTGGCACGGCCGTTTCGTTCCTGAACGATAACCGCGGAGCGATCGATGGGTTTACGGACACATTCGCCCAGCTGTTCACGAAAGTGGCGACGGGGGCAGGTCAATTTTTGACAACGATTAAGCCGTTGCTTCAAGCAACCGTGCAGCATATCCAAAACGTGGTCGTCATGGTGGCGCAATTTATCGAACCTTTGCTAGCTCCTTTGATGACGTTATTTCAAAGCATTATCGGGTGGCTCGTGCAGAATATGCCCGTCTTTGAAGCGGCTATTGGCGAAGTGTTCAAAGCTTTGGCGCCGATAATACAGGCGGTTGTTAATGTGTTCACTTATTTATGGTCCATTTGGGAGCAATATTGGCCGCTTATTCAAGAGGTCATAACGACGGTCTGGAATGCCGTATCTCCTTTGTTCCAAGCCTTGGCGGATATTATTGAAGTTGTCTTTTTCGTTCTTATGAAGGTCTATGAGAGGATTAAGCCCGTATTAGAAATGTTATGGGATAAACTGTTGAAACCGATCATCGACGGCATCGGCAAAGTTGCGGGATGGATCGGAGATGGCATCGGCTGGTTTAAAGATATGATCATGGGCAGCGACGACAACGGCAACAGCAACGGCACCTCTGCCAAAACGCATGCAGCAGGGCTGCACACCGTGCCGAGAGACAACTACCCCGCATTGCTTCATAAGAATGAAGCGGTGCTGACGGCGCAAGAAGCGAACAACTACCGCAATGGCGGCGGCAGAGCCGTTACGATCAACCTGAACAATCCGGTGGCGCGGGAAGAGGCTGATTTCACGAAGTGGGCGCGCATTCTGAAGAGCGAGCTGGAGTCGGCCAGCTTCAACATGGCGTAGTGCCATGGTCATGGAGGTGACGGCATGATTGAATTTATGCTTACGTTCAACAACGGGGAGGAGCAGCTCAAGCTGCCCGTGCCCCCGCAATCGTTCGATATCCAGACGGGCAGCATGAACTCGACCGTCAACATCAACGGATTGGGCGAAGCGAACCTGTTCGGCAAAAGACGGCTGACCTCGGTTTCGCTGAGTTCCTATTTTCCTTGCGAATACGATCCGCTTGCCCAATTTTCGGATTACCCGGAGCCGAAGTTTTACGTCCGAACGATCGAGCGCTGGCGGGATAGCGGGCGTCCGGTCCGGCTGCTCATTCTGGGCGACAAGCTCAATTACAACGGTCCGATGGCGATCGAAACGTTTACGTATTCGCAGAAGCACGGTCCCGAGGATATTTATTATACATTGGAACTGAAGGAATACCGGTTCCTGCATGCGGCGAAACCCGCATCATCCCAAGCGGCCCAGGCGACGTCGCGTCCAGCGGAAAAAACGGTGCCCAAAACATACACCGTCAAACCCAAAGACACGTTATGGGGCATTGCCAAACAGCTTTACGGCGATGGGTCCAAATATACGCAATTAAAGCAGAAAAACGGCATCAAGGACGAGCAAAAACTAGCGGTTGGCACCGTGCTGAAGCTGTAGGAGGCGGATTATGAAGTTACTTCACATCTCCCGTACCGGCAAGCAAACGGACTTGACCGAGCTGTGCATCCGCATGACGTGGAGCGGGGACAACTCGCAGGCCGCCCGCAAAATCGACGTATCGCTCGTCGTTTCCCCTCTCGATGCGAACATTCCGCGTCCTTATCTTGGCTTAGGCGAAATGCTCAAGTTAACGGATGACGACGGGACGGAGCTGTTTCGCGGGTATATTTTTCACAAAGGCAAATCTCTTAGCGGTACTGAACTGTCGGTTACGGCTTACGACGGCCTGATCTATCTAACGAAATCGAAGCTGGCGAAAAAGTTCAGGAAGCTGTCGCCGGAAGCTGTCACGAAGCTGGTGTGTACTGAACTCGGCGTTCCCGTAGGCAAGCTTGCGGAAACCGGTATCGAAGTAAGCTTCATTCATATGGACAAGACGGGGTATGAGGCGATCATGACGGCCTATACAAGCGCGGCCAAGCATAAAAACGCCGACAAGGCGGAAAAAGATTATGTCCTGTATATGCCCAGAATGCGCGAAGGCAAGCTGGATGTGATCGTGAAAGGGGCGCTTGCCGCCAAAATGCCGCTGACCGCATCCCGTGATCTAACCGAGGCTTCCTACGCGGAGGACATCGAGTCGATGGTGAACAAAGTGCTCATCACGAATGACAAAGGGGAAGTCGTCGGCTCCGTCGAGGAAAGCGAATGGGTGACGAACTACGGTTTGCTGCAGTCGACGTACCGGCAGGAGGAAGGCAAAGACGCCAAGGCGATGGCCAAAGCATTGCTCGCCGACGTTGCCCGCAGCGCCGACGTCCAACTGGTTGGGGGACCGGGGACATACGATTTGATCGCCGGGAACTCGGTGTTGATCGAGGAGAGCTATACCGGTTTGACCGGGCGTTTTTATATCGATTCGGATACGCATACGTTCGAGAACAATCAGCATTCGATCAGTTTGCAGTTGAAATATAAAAATACGATGGACGAGTTCGAGGCCGAGCAAGAGCAGGAAGAAGCTGCCCCTTCGCCGGGGAGCAAGCCGGGCGGAGCGCCGAGGGCACCTAATCCGAAACCGCCTGCAAGCGGTGATTCGGGCAGCTCTCGCCCGCGTCCGGTCAACCTGATCAACCAAGCTTCACGGGAGTATGTGCAATATGTCGACATGCAACCGGGATCGCAATATGAGCTGGAAGCCCCGGCATCGGCTGGTTTGGCGGTAATGGTCATCGATACAAATTCGCGGGCGGCGGTTCAGGATTGGGGCGGCTTCGGGCATCGGTATATTTTTACGGAAGGCAAGCGTTGGACCGCGATGGTAAAGGTTATGAATCCAGGACTGCCGGAAGCAGGCTTTCGCCATGCGACGATGTACAAGGTGAGGTGATCCGGTGGGGGAATTGTCATGGTTCGTCGATTTTATTCGCAGCCAAGGAGGCCGGGCAAGCTCGCCAGCGATCATGCTTGGTGTCGTGACAGCCGCGGCACCGCTGCAAGTGAAGGTCGGCGGGATCGAGCTAGACGGCGGAGATTTGTACTTGGCCGATCAGGTTAGGCAGCCGGGCGCGGTTCAAGCGGGCGATACGGTGGCGGTAATGCCGATGAGCGGCGGCCAGACGTTTATTGTACTAAGCAAGGTGGTGAAGCCGGGTGGCTAATATTTTTCCTTTTTTGGACGTTCCGCCGGAGACGGAGCAGGAGGTTGCCGGTGAGTTGCCGCTGTTCCGGGAATATGGATGGGACGCGGTGAAGGGCGATTTTACGATGAAAGACGGCAATCCGGTCGAGCTCGAAGGCCAGGAAGCGCTCCGGGTTTGGATTTACAAGGCGCTCGTTACCGAACGGTTTCGGTATTTGGCGTATACGTGGGATTACGGCAGCGAGCTGGAGCCGCTGATCGGCAGCACGTTTTCGGCTCGGGCGAAGCAGAGCGAGGCGGAACGGTATGTTCGCGAAGCGCTGCTCGTGAATCCGTACATCGTGGATATTAAGGACATGGAAGTGAGCTTCGAGGGGGATACGCTGCAGGTGCAATTTACGGCGGCGACCGTGTACGGGGAGGTGAATGTCGTTGTTTGAGCAGATGACATGGGAAAATATATTGCGGCGATTGCTTGATCAGGTTGCGACGCCCGGCATTGCCAAGCAGGAGGGCACGTTTGTTTACGATGCGTTGTCTCCGGCGGCGATTGAGCTGGCGGTGGCGTATACGCAGCTTGACCGCGTGCTGGCGATGGGGTTCGCGCAAACGGCCGCAGGGGAGTATCTAGACATGCGCGCGGAGGAGCACGGCGTTATTCGCAAGCCGGCTGTGGCCGCAACCGGGGAAGTTCGCTTGTTGGGCGAAGCCGGGACGGTTGTCCCGAAGGAAACGGTGCTGTCGACGCGGAGCGGGACGTTGTTCCGTACCGTCGAGCAAGCTGTCGTTCCATCTGCGGGAGAAGTGAAAGTGGCCGTGCGCGCAGTCGAAGCCGGGAGTGCAGGCAACGTGCCTGCCGGACTCATCACGGAGCTGCCGCAAGGGTTGAGCGGCATCACCGCGGTCGTGCAGGATAAGGCGACCGACGGCGGCTACGACGGCGAGACCGACGAAGCGCTGCTGGAGCGGCTGCTAGCGCGTGTCCGTCAGCCGGCGACAAGCGGTAACGCCAACCACTATATGCAATGGGCGCTCGAAGTGCCGGGAATCGGCGGGGCGAAGGTGTTTCCGCTGTGGAACGGGCCTGGGACGGTGAAGGTCGTCCTGCTGGACGAGCACAAAACCGCGCCCGATGCCGCCGTAGTCGATACGGTAAGGGCACATATCGAGGAACTGCGGCCGATCGGCGCCGCCGTGACTGTCGTTGCGGCGACGGAAGTGCCGATTCATGTTTCGGTGGATGTAACGCTTGCGAGCGGGGCAAATCCGGACACCGTCAAAAAGTTAATCGAAGTAGGCATTCGCGATTATTTGAAGTCGCTTGCTTTTACGGATCCTTTTGTCCGGTATACCCGCATTACGAACGTGTTATCGGACATCTCTTCGGTGGTCGATTATACCGACCTGAAGGTGAACGGCGGAACAACGAACGTACAAATCCAGACGGGTGAAGTAGCCGTGCTAGGGACGGTGAACGTCGTATGAGTGCTGTCGGCGAGCGATTGTTAAGCTCTTTGCCGCGTTTTTACGAGTCGTCTCCCGTGATGAGCGGGCTGATGCAATCGCAGGAGCAGGATGCCGATGCGCTGCAGGCCGCGATCGATTCGGTGCTGGACCAGCAGTTCGTCAACACGGCCACGTGGGGGCTTGACTTGTGGGAGCGGCAGCTCGGGCTGCCGACCGACCCGGCTAAGCCTGCCGACCAGCGGCGCAGCGTGATCAAGTCGAAGCTGCGCGGCGTCGGCACAGTGACGGCAGCGCTGATCAAGAGCGTGGCGGAAGCCTACGACGGCGGCGAGGTCGCCGTGGCGGAGGAGCATGGCACGTACACGATCAAGGTGACGTTTATCGGGAATCGCGGCGTGCCCGCGAATCTCGGCGATTTAGAAAATGCGCTGCGTGATATTATCCCGGCGCATTTGGGGGTTCGGTTTGAGTTTACGTTTTTGACATTTGGCGAGTTGAGTGCGGCAGGACTGACGTTTGCACAGCTGGATGCGGCGAAGCTGACATTCGCTCAACTCGAAATTTGGAAACCGTAGGAGGTTGATTTTATGCAGACATTACCAAATGGTGTAAAGCAGTTTGATCCGTCGGACAATGCGAATACAGCGAATTTTAATTTGGCGTTGAAGTCGGCGGATGATGCGCTTGGAACGAAAGCGCCAAAAGCTTCGCCGCAGTTTACGGGCACACCGACGGCGACAACAGCTGCGGTGGATACGAGTACGACGCAAATTGCAACGACCGCTTTCGTTATCGGTCAAGCGGGAACTGCAACTCCGGCTGCCAACGGAACGGCGGCTGTGGGGGGATCGAAAAAGTATGCGAGAGAGGACCATGTTCATCCGACGGATACTACGCGTGCACCGGTTGCGTCGCCGAGTTTTACAGGTACATTAAACGCACCACGTGTCAATGCTACTAATACGACAGGGCGGCAATTGAATGGGTACCAATGGGCCGATTTGTCTTCCAATGCAAGTGGACAAGCCCTTTATGCAAACAATGCTTATACTGATGGATCGGGCAATTGGAAGTATGCCAATACTCACGCATCACTCGGTGCGCGAGGGATACGACTTTCTTCGGGAGGCGGGGTTGAATATTTTGATACAGGGCCAGTAGCGACAACTGCGGACGCAACTTTTACGCCGACATGGATGAAGATGAGTCTTGCTAATGATTATGTAAGGCAGCCCGGATACGCTGACGCGTCGGGATCGGCAAACGTATATACCGTCACTCTGAGCCCAGCACCTGCATCATACACTGCTGGTATGGCCGTATCAGTCAAAATCAATACGACCAACACCGGTGCGGCTACGATCAATGTGAACGGGCTTGGCGCGAAGGTGATTAAGAAGGCCAGCGGCAACGACGTCTCGGCAGGTAACCTCAAAGCAGGTGGCATTTACACGGTGAGGTACGACGGCACGGCTTTTATCTTACAGGGTGAAGGAGGTGGTGGAACAGCTCAGCCTGCAGATGTATTAAATGGTCGAACATTCACGAACGATAATGGGGATCAAACAGGAATGATGACAAATCGAGGCGCAGTAAGCCAAGCCATCACAATACAAAACGGGCAGTTCAACATTCCGCAGGGGTATCACGATGGTAACGGCAATGTAACGGCTGCTTTTGCGAATTTGATTTCATCTAATGTTCGTTCTGGCGTAGATATTGGTGGCGTCATTGGGACCTTACAGGTAGGCAAACCTTATGCAACAGGGTTCGCGACATCACCAAGTGACCTAAAGCAATTTATTGATATGCAGGGTTTTAGCCAAAGCTTTCCATATGTGCAAGTCGCCGGGCTCAATTTACCTACTGAGCCGCAGATGATTTTTATAGTTGGTAATGGTTATGACAGTAGCGGTTACTCAGGATATACATGGTATTGTACTCAAAGTGTTTATTTTAACTTCAACACCTTTAAAATAAACTCTAGCAGAGGAGCAATACAGATGGGAGGTTCGGTCATCATCTCAAAAACTCATATTTTACTTCCGGTCGATAGAACTAGTTATCAGTATACTTATTACGTATGGGGGCAATGACAAATGAAGAAGATTAGAAAAGATATATTATGAGAAGCAAACTGGACAAAAGATTGTTGAGGTAGTCGAACGCATGGGAATACGAAGTATATCCGTGAACAACACTGGAGGAAGACTTCGCAGCGGACATCGCACTTGCCGAACGTGTACCTGAAACCGCCGGGGTCATCCAACTGGAGTACGGTCAGCGTAAGACTTTGTGGAACGCAACAGCTGTCGCGTCAATACGGAAACGTTGCAACCTGAATTTTCGTACCCAGACCCTTACGGCACGCCACCACTGAAGCCCGGTTTATTGTAAGCCGCTCAGCGAGCAAATCGAAGAAACAAAATCAAAAGCTCAGTGACGTCGAAATGGCAGTAGCTGAGCTTTTTGCATATGGAGGAGGTGTATAAGTCCGCGCATGTGTAACGCGGTATGAGCTGGCGAGTGACGTGACCACAATCGTTAACAGTTACTGGAAATTCATGGAAAGTTTTTTGCAGATATAAAGACCCCGAATATCCAAGCGAAGTCTTTCATACAAAGGAGGTGACAAACACATGAACGCTCAATCCCTACTCAACACCGGTGCCGGTGTATTCGGTGCGATAATCACCTATGCGTTCGGCGAATGGTCCGAGCTTTTATCGTTTTTTCTCCTCGCGATCATCGTCGATATCGTTACGGGCGTCGCCGCTTCTTTCAAGGAAGGACGCCGCTTGTCTTCCGCATTGGGATTCAAAGGGCTGACGAAAAAAGGCCTGATGTTTCTGGCCATTTTACTTGCCCACCGGATGGACGAACTTATGGGTACGGACGTTATCATGGTAGGCGCGATATACGCTTATCTTGTGAACGAGCTCGTCTCGATTACGGAAAATTACGGAAGGTTGGACTTGCCGCTGCCTAGTGCAGTTAAACGAATTATCGACTTATTCAAGGACAAAGAACCGGAATCGACGACGATGCCGGAGTCCCGAAAAAGAGGAGGCCCGCACTAATGCCACAAGGCACCAAATACACCGAACGCGCCTTCTTCGCGCTCATCGCGCCTATTGCAGTGAAGCTTCGGCAGGAGGGCTCGCCCCTCCTGCCTTCCGTTCGCATCGCGCAAACGAGGCTCGAAACCGGCTGCGTCGTTCCGCCGTGGAACAACGTCGTCGGCTATAAGGCGACGCCAGCAGCAAGACGTACGCCTTACTGGGACGGCTCCTCTGTCAACGCAACGACGTGGGAGGTCTACGACGGCAAGCGCCTCGACGGGATCATCGCCGGATGGCGGGCTTATCCCTCGATCGAGCATTGCTTGCGCGATCAGGAATTGCTGTTCGCCCGTCCGCGTTATCAACGCGTCCGCGAGGCGCAAACGCCGGAGCAGCAGGCGGCGATGCTGCGTGCTTGCGGATACGCCACCGACCCGCAATACGCGGACAAGCTGGTCCGCATCATCCGGCAGAACGACCTCAGACGCTTCGATAAGGAGACGAATCAACCGATGCTCACCCCAAACGATGCGAACAAGATCATTACGTTCCTATCTGCCGCATGGCAGAAGGCCCAATCGACTGCGGAGAAAAACGAGCTGCACCGGCTCGCCAACGAGCTTCGCAAAGCTTCCGGGCAATCTCTGCAATAGCTGTTCCTTAAACTAGGCTACGTCTAAATCACTTGTCCAAGACCACCCTTGACAACGAATAACTGCGAATGTGCAGTTTTTTTCCACACCATAGCTCCATTTGAGTTATTTACCTGCAAAAGATTGCGCAGGTATTTTCCACGCCAAAGCTCCATTTGAAACGTTTACCTACAATCGTGCAGGTATTTCTCGCAAAACCTCTTTGTCAGGGTGCATTGACCCGAAATTACTGTAGAATTGCAGGTATCACCACCCACTAGATTTTCCAGAAAATTATAACTGCACTTTTGCAGTTATGTGCTATTTGGTGTGCCGGCCACTCCCCAGGACAAAGTCCCGATTATAAGTGACTTCATCATCTCTCTTTCCCAACAAACTTTCCAAATGCCATCCCCGTCCCGCGCCCACAGACACCCACTTCCTATACAAACATATAGGAAGGTACACCATCCATATAGGAATAATCAAATAGGAACGGCTGGTGATTGGAAATGACGCAAATTTGTCGCACTATGATATATAGGCCATCATTGGCTGAATCCGTTCATTTTCATGCGTCAATAGATTAGGGGGATGTCATTATGAAATTTTCGATCCGCACGAAAATGCTGCTTGGTTTTGCCGTTGTTATCGTACTGCTTGTTGTGGTGAGCTGGATGGCGACGACGAATATGAAGACGATGGGCGACAAGGCGAGGGAAATCGACCAGAACTATTTACCCAGCATCCTTCTCGTTGACGATATGACGAAGGAAGCGACGAACGCGCAGCGGCTCGTGCTGCGGGTCATTTCCGAATTGTCGGCAAGCGAGCGGGAACGTCTCAAGGGCGAACTCGCCACATCGATCGACAACATTGAAAAGTATAAAAAAGAGTATATCCCGAAAATATCAAGCGAAGAGGAACGGAAGCTATACAACGATTTCCTTGCCGCGTGGGACGACTATTACGAACATGTCCCCGCGATTTTCGAATCGCTCAAAAAGGACGATTATACCGTTACTTCCGAGATCGTCAAACAACTCACAGAACCGGGCCGGCAAAGCCGTAGCTTGCTGAACCAAATCGTCGAGCTCAAGAAAAAAGCGAGCTACGAGGCAACGGCGGAATCAATCCGCGTATATGAGTCGGGACGTACGTTCATTATCATCATATCGATTATTGCGCTTGTTGTAGCCGTTGCAGTGGCGTATGTCATCGCAACGATGATTTCCAGGCCGCTTACGCGAGTCGTCCAAGTGGTGTCCAAGGTCGCTCACGGCGATTTGCGCGAGCAGGTGGACGTCAAGCAGAAGGACGAGATCGGCCAGCTGGCGCGGTCGGTCAATGACATGGTGGGCCAGCTTCGCGGTTTGATCGCCAAAGTCGTCGAGGCTTCGCAAAATGTCGCTGCGTCGTCGGAGCAAATTTCGGCGAGCACGCAAGAAATCGCGGCGGGCAGCACAAGCCAGTCAGCCTCGGCGCAAACGATGAACGAGCTGTTCATCGAACTGATGCGGGCGATTGACGCCGTCGCGAACAATGCCGAGCACGCGGCGGAACTATCGGACGAAACGCGGGTGCAGGCGCTAGAAGGCGGCAAGGTTGTTAGCGCGTCGATCAATGGCATGAGCCGGTTGAACGAACAGATGCTTCTTCTCCGCGGCGATTCGGAAAAAATCGAAGCGATTATCGAGGTCATCGAGGAAATCGCCGACCAGACGAATTTGCTTGCGCTCAACGCCGCCATCGAAGCGGCGCGGGCGGGCGAGCAGGGCCGCGGCTTTGCAGTTGTCGCCAACGAAGTTCGCAAGCTGGCGGAGCGGAGCGGCTCGGCAACGAAACAAATCGGCACGATCATTAAAGGGATGCAGCAAAATACATACAACAGCATGAAAGCGCTGGATGAAGCTGCTGTACTGTCGAAGGAAACAGGCCAAGCGCTTGAACACATTATTGCCAAAGTCAACGGGAGCGCCCAACAGGCTGCGGAAATCGCGGCGGCAAGCGAAGAGCAAGCGGCGCAAACCGTCGAGGTCCGGCGCTCGATCGAGCTGATCGCGTCTGCGAGCGAGCAATCCGCGGCTGCGGCGCAGGAGACGGCAGCCTCCTCGCAAATGCTGGCTAAACTGGCGGATGAGCTGAACCAATCGGTAACCACTTTCAAAATATAACATCGGGGGTTAGCCGAGCTGGCCGAACAGTTGAACAAAATCGTATCGGCCTTCAAGGCCTGATCAGCATGGCACGAAGATTCGGCGTCCTTCTATTGAGAAGGGCGCCTTTTTTATGTTCCTTTTCAACCCTTTCAAAAAGAAAACAGGAAAAACATCAACAACGTTCATCGAAGATAAAAGAAAATAAATGAAAATAACCGAAAGGCGTGGTATAATCCAAAAGAAGCAATTAAATCATGACTCTTCATAAATGAACGGAGGATTCATTGTGTCCGTATTCGCTGTGGAAGGTAACCAATTTGTTTTTGACGGCAAGCCGGTCAGGCTCATTTCCGGTGCAATCCATTATTTTCGCGTCGTTCCCGAGTATTGGCGGGACCGTTTGCTCAAGCTGAAAGCTTGCGGCTTCAACACGGTAGAAACGTACGTGCCTTGGAACATGCACGAGCCGAACGAAGGACAGTTCAATTTCGAAGGCTTGGCGGACATCGTCAAGTTTATCGAAACGGCCGGCGAAGTCGGATTGCATGTTATCGTTCGTCCAAGCCCATATATTTGCGCGGAGTGGGAATTCGGCGGTTTGCCGGCATGGCTGCTCTCCGACACAAGCATGCGTCTGCGCTGTCTCCATCAGCCGTTCCTCGATAAAGTCGACGCCTATTACGACGTCCTGCTGCCTAAGCTGGTGCCGTTGCTTTGCACGAACGGCGGGCCGATCATCGCGATGCAAATCGAGAACGAATACGGCAGCTACGGCAACGACACGCAATACCTTGATTACTTGCGGCAAAGCATGATCAAGCGCGGCATCAATGTGCTGCTGTTCACATCCGACGGACCGGGGGACTTCATGCTTCAAGGCGGTATGGTGCCAGGCGTCCTGGAGACGGTCAATTTCGGCTCGCGTCCGAAGGAAGCTTTTGCAGAACTGCGCATTTATCAGCCGGAAGGCCCGATCATGTGCATGGAGTTTTGGAACGGCTGGTTCGACCATTGGTTCGAGCAGCATCATACCCGCGACGCGGCCGATGTGGCGAACGTATTCGACGAAATGCTCGCCATCAACGCTTCGGTCAACTTCTACATGTTCCATGGCGGAACGAACTTCGGCTTCTGGAGCGGAGCGAACGATTTCGGCAAATACGAGCCGACGATCACAAGCTACGACTACGACGTGCCGATCAGCGAATCCGGCGATCTGACGGACAAGTTCTACGCCGTGCGCGAGGTCGTATCCAAGTACGTTGACCTCGGACCGCTGGAGCTGCCGGAGCCAATCGCGAAGAAAGCGTACGGCCAAGTGCAAATGACGCAGCAGGCTGCGCTGTTCGATTCGCTTAACAAGCTATCCTCGCCGGTGCAAAGAACCTGCCCGGATCCGATGGAGCTGCTAGGACAAAATTACGGCTTTATTTTATATACGACACGCATTTCCGGACCTCGCGGCGAAACGCAGCTGAATCTGCAGGATGTACACGATCGCGCCATGATCTTCGTCGACGGTGAATACAAAGGTGTTATCGAGCGCTGGAACAAAGACGGCGAGCCGGTCAAGTTCAGCATTCCTCCTGAAGGTGTTACCCTCAGCGTACTGGTCGAAAACATGGGGCGGACCAACTACGGTCCTTACATGCGGGACGTCAAAGGAATTACGGAAGGTATCCGGTTCGGCCAGCAGTTCCTGTACCACTGGACGATCCACACGCTACCGCTCGAAGATTTGTCGAAGCTGGAGTTTAAGACGACGGCTGCAAAATCCGATGGCAAACCGGCCTTCTACAAAGGCACGTTCCAAGTCGACGAAGCTGCGGACACGTTCCTCGAACTGAAAGGCTGGAACAAAGGCGTTGCTTATATTAACGGCTTCAACCTCGGACGTTATTGGGAAACGGCCGGACCACAAAAAACGCTGTACATCCCGGGGCCGCTGCTTCGACAAGGCGAAAACGAACTCGTGCTGTTCGAGCTTCATGGCGCGGAAGAGCCGGTTGTTACGCTTCGCGACAGCGCCATTCTTGGGTAATCGGTAAAGCGATCAAGATAGAGGAATAGGGAAGGATAGAGAGTTGGCCCGTCGGCTGATGCTCTATCCTTTTTTACCATTTGGAGGTTGCCTCCTCTTTTACTTGTTATTTTGGTGTTGTTTTTCTTTGTTGTTTGGTTTGTTATTGTGTGGAATCGGTTGTGAAATACGATCTTTTTTGATGGAATCACATGTGAATGTATTGTATAATAATCTAGTAATTTATTCAGCTTACATAGGAAGAGGAGAGTGCCAGAATGAGCAAAGTGAAAATCGGCGTGATCGGCGTAGGATCCATCTCGGACTCACACTTGCAGGCATACGAAAATAACAAAGACGTAGAGATTTTTGCAATTTGCGATTTAAACAAGGAGCGGGCGGAAGCGAAAGCGAAGCGTTACGGAGCATCCCTTGTATACACGGATTATAACGAGCTTCTCGCTCATCCGGAGATCGACGCGGTCAGCATTTGCACTTGGAACAACACGCATGCTCCGATCAGCATCGCGGCGCTGCGCGCAGGCAAAAACG
This sequence comes from Paenibacillus sp. sgz302148, assembly GCF_056120465.1. NCBI lineage: Bacteria > Bacillati > Bacillota > Bacilli > Caryophanales > Paenibacillaceae > Paenibacillus > Paenibacillus sp. sgz302148. Next base: position 208,520 of record NZ_JBVYOJ010000012.1, on the reverse strand, counting down.
TACTCGTCGAGAAACCTCTTTGCAAAACAGTTGAGGAAGCGCTTGCGGTTCAAAAAGCCGTTCAAGAAACGGGCAAAATTCTTCAAGTCGGCTTTGTGCGCCGTTATGACGCCAACGCCAAAATGATCAAAGAATTTGCGGAAAAAGGCGAGTTCGGCGAGTTTTATTATGCAAAAACGTCCAGCATCCGTCGTTTCGGCAACCCAGGCGGCTGGTTCTCCGACGTCGAGCGTTCCGGCGGCGGCCCGTTGATCGACATCGGCGTACACGTTATTGACTTGTGCTGGTACTTGATGGGACGTCCGAAGCTGAAATCGATCAGCGCCAACACGTACCGCAAGCTGGGCAACCGTTCCAACATTAAGCATTTGTCCGCTTATCAAGCGGCTGATTTTGACCCGACGAAAAATACCGTCGAAGATATGGCGAACGCAATCATCCGTTTCCAAAACGGCGCATCCCTTGTCGTAGACGTCAGCTTCACGCTGCACGCGAAGCAAGACGAAACGACGATCAAACTGTTCGGCGACAAAGGCGGCGTTGAGTTGGAGCCGGCAACGATCATCGTGACGGAGAAAAACGATACGATCCTGAACATCACGCCTCAAACGGACAGCCCTGCATTTTCGTTCGGTGGCGCGTTCCAGAACGAAATCAACCATTTCGTGAGCTGCGTGCAAACCGGCAGCCAGCCGATCAGCCCGGTTGAAGACGGCGTCGAAATCATGAAAATTCTTTGCGGCATTTACGAATCCGCTGAAAAAGGCCAAGAAATTCATTTCTAATATTCTTTTAAAAATAATCTCATTCAAAGGAGTGTCCACGCAATGAAATTGGGAGTTAGTTCTTACAGTTTGCATCGTGCGATCGAATCGAAGGAGCTTTCGATTCTGGAAGCAATCGAGTGGGTTGCGGCTAACGGCGGGGAGCACGTCGAAATCGTGCCGATCGGCTACGATTTGACGAAAGATACGGAGCTTGCGGCTGCAATTCGGAACAAAGCGAAAGAAGTCGGCATCGACATTTCCAACTATGCGATCGGCGCCAACTTCCTGACGGAAACGCAAGAGCAATATGATGCGGAAATCGCCCGCGTGAAGCGCGAAGTCGACGCAGCAAACGCCCTCGGCGTGAAGCTGATGCGCCATGACGTCGCTTGGAATGCGGACACTTCGATCAAAGCGTTCAACGACAACTTGGAAAAAATGGCGGAAGCTTGCCGCCAAATCGCCGATTATGCGGCACAATACGGCATTACGACGAGCGTCGAGAACCACGGTTATTTCGTTCAGCACGCCGACCGCGTGCAAGCGCTGATCAATGCCGTTAACCGCCCGAACTTCAAAACGACGATTGATATCGGCAACTTCATGTGCGCCGACGAAAACTCCGTCATCGCCGTGAAGAAGAACATCGGCTTCGCTTCGATGGTTCACGTGAAAGACTTTTATCTGCGTCACCGCAATCCGGGTGCAGGCTGGTTCACGACGATCAGCGGCAACTACCTGCGCGGCGCGATCGCGGGGCAAGGCGATATCGACATGCACGAAGTTATTCGCGTCGTGAAGCAATCGGGCTACGACGGATACTTGTCGATCGAATTCGAAGGCATGGAAGAATGCAAGCAAGGGACGAAAATCGCGCTGGATAACATCCGTCGCATCTGGGACGAGGTATAAAAACATGGCGTCACGAACGGATGAACGTCCCAACATATTGCTTATTTCCGTCGACCAAATGCGGTTCGACTGCTTAAGCTATCTGGGCCATCCTGTCGTGGAGACGCCGTATCTCGATTCTATAGCAAGCCGGGGCGTTTGTTTTACAAACGCCTATTCGGCTGTTCCGGTATGCATACCGGCGAGAGCGGCGATGATGACAGGCATGTCGCAGCGTTCGCACGGTCGGGTCGGCTACGCCGACAGAGTGCCGTGGAACTATGAGCATATGCTGGCGGGCGAGCTGGCGAATGCGGGCTATCACACGCAAAACGTCGGCAAAATGCACGTATACCCGACGCGCAATTTATGCGGCTTCCATAACGTCGTGCTGCATGACGGATACATGCATTACAATCGGAACAAGTCGACGCCGGTTAAAGAATCGTGGGAAAACACCGACGATTATTTCGTCTGGCTGCGCGAGCGAGCCGGAGCGAGCGTTGACGTGATCGATAACGGGCTCGACTGCAACGCGTCGGCGATGGAACGCGTCTGGCATTTGCCGGAAGCGCTTCATCCGACGAATTGGGTCGTCACCCAATCGATCGACTTCCTGCGTCGCCGCGATCCGCGCAAGCCGTTTTTCCTGCACATGGGCTTCGTGCGGCCGCACCCGCCGTTTGATCCGCCGCAAGCGTATTTCGATCGTTATATGAGCGAGGACTTTCCGATGCCGGTCGTCGGCGATTGGGCGAATACGGTCGATGCGGAACGGAACGGCCTGCTGCCGACCTCGCGCCACGGCATCGTGCCGCCGAAGCGTCTCAAGCGGGCGATGGCGGCATATTACGCGCTGATCAGCCACATCGACGATCAGATCGGCCGGTTTACGCAGGCGATGTACGAATATGGCGTTGACTCGAATACGATCGTGCTGTTTACGTCCGATCACGGCGAGCTGCTTGGCGATCATAACCTGCTTGCGAAAAGCTTACCGTATGAAGGCAGCGCCAAGATCCCGTTCCTGCTCATGGATCCGGGAAATTACCTTGGCCTGAAGCGCGGGAGCTATTGCGACAAAGTGATCGAGCTGCGCGACATTATGCCGACGCTGCTCGAAATCGCCGGCACGCCGATCCCGTCCACCGTAGACGGGGAAAGCTTGCTGCCGCTAGCTCGGGGCGAAAATGGCGACGGCTGGCGTTCGTACATTCACGGCGAGCATTTCAACGTGCACTATATCGCAACCGGAACGGAGAAGTATGTATGGTACGGACAAACGGGCGTCGAGCAATACTTCGACCTCGTGGCCGACCCGCAAGAATTGCATAATTTAATTGAAGCTCCCGAGTATGCGGAGCGAATCGGGCATTGCCGGCGCCGGCTTATCTCCGAGCTGGATGGCCGGGAGGAAGGTTATTCCGACGGCAAGCAGTTGTTCGCGGGCAAGCCGATGCGCGCGTCGCTCAGCCATATTTTATAGGTAAAACATCGCCTACGTTGCAGCGATCTGAATCTCGAGGAACAGGCGCGCAATCAGGCGGACATGAAAGCTTGGAACGCCAGAGTACCGGTGCTCCGAGCTTTTTTTTTTGCTGTAAACTTTTTTATTGCATCTTCCAAGAATCGCATCGGCATTTATCGATTACTTCCCTATACTCCCCTATAAATAGTAACCGATCAATGCAGTCCTATAAAGTGACAACTCAGCATTCATCGAACTAACGACGCTTGTATAACCCCAGCACACTTCAATCCGATCGGATAGCTAAAACAATGTACATTGCCGATATCCCCGCTCATCAAGGCGGAATCAACTCTTTTATGGTATGATAGTAGCAGTATCGACTTGTACATGGAAGGGGTAAGACCATGCAAAGCATTGAAGTGAAGCCGGTGCTGCCGAATTTTATCGTCGTCGGTTTCTTAGTTCTGGTTGCCGTCGGCATCGCGCTAATTACTTCGTTTCGGAGCGGCAGCATTTTGTCTTCGATTTTATTTATCGCCATAGCGGCCGTGACGGTTGCACTCGTCATTATTGCGATCATCGATGCCGTTCGCAAAGATTACCGCACGATCCAAGGGAAGCTCATTTCGTTTCACCCGGGACGCTTTGGCGGAGACTCCAATAAAGCAACGCTCCTTCAAGCGGACGGCAGCAAAGTGTCCGTGCGACTTTCGGGGATTTTTCGTTCGGAGCTGCTGAACCTGCTGGGCAAAGAAATCGAAATCGTACACTCGCGCCGAATGAAGATGACGGTTGCTTGCAAATATCACGAATAAATCCGTATTTCGGAGGGATGTAACGTGTATTTGAGAGAAATTAAGATTCTCCGGGAAAATATGCCGTCTCATAACGCGTATCCTTTCAACGTTCCAGCTCTTCGAGATACCGAAAGGATTACATTTCGCGGTAACGTCGCTTTTTCGTTGGGGAGAACGGTTCGGGAAAGTCTACGCTGCTCGAAGCGATCGCTTATCAATGTGATTTCAACACGGCGGGCGGGAGCGTAAACAATAAATACGAGGTACGTTCAGCAGGGGCTGCACTAGGCGATCATCTACGCCTTTCCTGGTTGCCCCGCATGAAGCATGGTTTCTTTTTGAGGGCAGAATCGTTTTATAGTTTTGCGTCGTATTTGGATCAAATGGCGGAAGATATGCCGGGTGAACGATACAACATTTATCGGCCGTATGGCGGAAAGTCGCTGCATGAGCAATCGCACGGCGAATCGTTCCTGTCGCTGTTCAAGCATCGTTTCGGCGGCAAAGGCATCTACTTTGCTGGACGAGCCGGAAGCGGCTTTATCTCCTGCAAGACAGCTGGCGTTGTTAAGCATCCTACACGAATTGCGGCATGAAGCGCAATTCATCATCGCGACGCATTCTCCGATTCTACTCGGATACCCGGATGCGCAAATATTCAATTTTGACGAATCGCCGGTGTCCGAAATTCGGTATGAGGAAACGTCCCACTACCAAATTACCCGCAGATTTTTAGAGAACCGCCAATTCTTTCTCCGCGAGTTGATGGACGATGGATCGGATGAATAGTTGAATCCGTGAAAGTGATTCCCTGATCAAGGGTATTCTACAAACTCCCGTTTAGTAAGATTATTTCAACCCTCCTGGCTGCCTCCCGTGTAGTTGTTGTTTTCCGGTCCATTTGCTTTTGTCGAAATCCCCTTCGCTCAGGAGGGAGAAAAATTGTCGCGAGAAATCCTGATCCTGAAAATCATGCTTGTGGTGCAGAATCCCCTTTTCAAGAAGTCGACATCTATTGTATAGTTTCATATCCATAGTGGTGATATCCTTTACTAGGTGATCAGATGCTAAGCAGGAATAGACTTCAGTAATGATTTATATCTTAAAAATTCTCGATCTCCATAACAATTTTTAAAGGACCGGTAAGCAATAATTTAGGAAGTTGGCGATTATTCAGATTAGATCTGATGAAACGATATATTCCATAATTGATAAATCAATACCGTACTTTCCTCACCTGAGCGAAGGGGATATCGACAAAAGAGGCGTATCCAAAACTGAGCGAAAGGGATATCGACAAAAGAGGCGTATCCAAACTGAGCGAAGGGGATATCGACAAAAGAGGCGTATCCTCAACTGAGCGAAAGGGATAACGGCAAAAGAGACATCCCAAACTGAGCGAAGGGGATAACGGCAAAAGAGACATCCCAAACTAAGCAAAAGGGTATCGATATAAGAGGCGTATCCAAACTGAGCGAAGGGGATATCGACAAAAGAGGCGTATCCTCAACTGAGCGAAAGGGATAACGGCAAAAGAGACATCCCAAACTAAGCAAAAGGGTATCGATATAAGAGGCGTATCCAAACTGAGCGAAGGGAATATCGACAGAATAAAAAAGAGCCTGAGTTAAGAGATATCGACTAAATTCAGCCGATATCCCCATAACCCGAGGCTCAATGATCCCGCGATTTAAAGCTGCCATGACATTGTCGCGGCAATTCCTCTATATTATTTTAACCTCTCGAAATGTTACACTGCAGAACGTTCGGAGTGGAGCGAGCCGCGATCCGAATGATCCGGGGATTCCGGCGTAACCGGGTCGACCAGCTTACCTTTGCGGTGTAATCCTTTGCCATAGTAGAAGGCGATCAGAATCCCGTACCACACCGGACCAACGATCAGCGCAATGCGCGTATCCGGGAAGTAGGCCATCAGTCCGATGACAAGCACCAGGAATGCAAGCGTTGCGTAAGAGCTGTAAGGCGCCCAAGGCATTTTGTAGACGAGCGATTTTTTTTCGCCGGCCGACAAGCCTTTGCGGTAGCGGATTTGGGAGATGAGGATAACCGCCCACGTCCAAATCGCGCCGAATGTAGCGATGCTTGTTACCCAGGTAAATACTTTGCCCGGAACAAAATAGTTCAGTACGACGCCAACGAGCAGTGCTGCTGCGGAAACAATGACTGCTTTGCCCGGCACGCCTCTGCGGCTGATTTTGCCAAGGTCGGCAGGTGCTTCGCCTTGCTGCGCCAGATTGTACAGCATCCGTCCGGTGCTGAAGATCCCGCTGTTGCACGAAGATAATGCGGCGGTCAGCACGACAAAGTTGATAATGCCCGCTGCGCCGGGAATGCCGATTTTTTCGAATGTCATGACGAACGGACTGCCGGTTTGGCCGATTTCCGTCCAAGGATAGATCGACATGATCACGAACAATGCGCCGACATAGAAAATCAGAATGCGCCAGAATACGGAATCGATCGCTCTTGCCAACGTTTTCTTCGGATTTTGCACCTCGCCGGCGGTTACGCCGATCATTTCGATGCCTAGGTAGGCGAACATGACCATTTGAAGTGACATGAGCACACCGCTGTAACCGTTTGCAAAGAAACCGCCATGCGACCACAAGTTGCTGATCCCTACCGCTACGCCGCCGTTGCCGAAACCGAAGACGATCATTGCGATGCCTACGACAAGCATAAGGACGATGGTTACGATTTTGATAAGCGCAAACCAGAACTCCAATTCACCATAAGCTTTGACGGCCATCAGATTGACGAGGCTCATGATGACCAGCGCTGCGAGCGCCCACATCCAACGTGGCGATCCGGGGAACCAATATTCCATATAAATTCCGACGGCCGTAATTTCCGCCATGCAGGTGACGACCCATAAGAACCAATAATTCCAACCTGTTAAATAACCGAAGACCGGCCCCATATGATTGCGTGCGTAACGACTGAACGAACCGGCTACCGGATTTTGCACGGCCATTTCGCCTAGTGCGCGCATAATAAAGAAGATAGCGACGCCCCCGAGCAAATAGGCGAGCAGAATTGCAGGGCCAGCCATCTTGATGGCCGAAGCGGAGCCGAGAAACAAACCTACGCCAATCGCAGCGCCAAGAGACATTAATGAAATGTGACGTTGACTAAGCCCTCGTTGCAATTCGACTTGTTCCGTTTTTTTCATCTTGCATGTTCCCCCTTGTGAAGTTAGATGAAATCGCTTTCTTTTTAAACGGCGAAAATTGCATAAGATTCATGAGACGGCATACGATAAGGTAATCAAAAACTTGTGGAACGATCGTATCACATTTTTTTGCCTATCGTTTTGTTGAAATCTCTAAAAGTTTGGGGCTCGTTTCGTATATTTTCACAATTCAGTCACGATGGACGGCAAACGTGGTAAAATATATATGAATTTTGCAGCAAGGAACGAACCGTCCGAGGAGCACGTACCCATGAATATGGAAAAAAATCCGTTCGAACGCCATTTCGACAGCTTGGAGACACTCGCCGATACGATCAGCGAAGTGTTGAAATGCCCGGTTACGATTGAGGACGCCAGCCACAAGCTGGTCGCCTACAGTACCCACGATCCGCAAACCGACCCGGCCCGCATCGCAACCATAATCGGACGGCGCGTTCCGGAGAAGGTGATCAGCGCATTGTGGCGCGACGGCATCATTCAGCAACTGGTGGAAAAAAACGAGCCGCTGCGCATTTCGGCAATACATGACGTCGGTCTTGGAGACAGAGTGGCTGTTGCCATTCGTAAACAAACCGACATTCTCGGCTACATCTGGGTCTTGGAAGAACATAACCGGCTGGACGATCATGCGATCGGTTATTTGAATAAAGCGGCGGAAGCGGCCAAAACGATGCTGCTCCAGCTGCAAATGCAAAAGCGCAAGGAAGAGCAGGGCTATTCGGATTTTTTCTGGCAGCTGCTGACCGGACACTTGAAAACAAATGAAGCGATACGAGATAAAGCGGACAAACTGGGAATGCAATTTCCTTCCGTGTTTCAAGTTATCGTGATGCAATTTGATGAAGAAATCAGCGTAAAGCTGTATCAGCAAATTCAATATACGATTAAAACAGCTCAGCATGTTCGCATCGTTCTGACCGTCACCGACCGCAACCGGCTCATTCTCCTGGCGGCGCCTCTGGCCGGACGGGGGACGAAGGACGAATACCGCGAGGAATTCGCCAAGCTGGTCCGCCAAATGAAGAGCAGGTTCGGGGCGGCTCCGGCATTGGAGGGCGGCGGCAGCCCGTACACCGACTATACTATGGTGGAAAGAAGCTATCAGGAAGCACTCGCTGTGCTGTCGATCAAAAAAAGCTTTCCAGAGGAGACGCATTCCGCTTTCGATTATACGGAGCTGGGGTACTACCGCTATATGCCGGCCATCGCCGAGGAGAAGCGTCATCATCCTTACGAAAACCGCAGCTTGCAAAAGCTGCGTGAGTATGATGCGGAGCATAGCGGCGATTTGCTGCACACGCTTGACGTGTTTCTTCGCTGCGACAGCAACATGAAGGCAGCTGCCGAAGCGCTGCATGTTCATACGAATACGCTCAATTATCGGCTGAAGCGGATCGCCGAAATCGGCGGCATAGATATTAACGATATGGATCAGAAAGTTACGCTGTACCTTGAATTCAAGGTGGCGCAGTACGCTCTCGCAACCCCCCGTTTGTGAAATTTCACAAGGGCGGGTTGTTTTTTTCTGGATTCCGGACAAAGCGAAAAAGCGTTTTCACCCTTATAATTTGGAATATGATTTACGACGAAACCAAGGGGGAAACCGCAATGTTAATCGGAGTACCAAAGGAAATCAAAAACAATGAGAACCGCGTTGCCATTACGCCTGCAGGCGTTGTCGCTTTTGTAAAAGCAGGACATCAGGTACTGGTTGAAACGAACGCCGGCGGCGGCAGCGGATTTACGAATGAAGATTATGCCAAAGCGGGAGCGGAGATCGTCGAACAAGCATCGGAAGTATGGGCAAGAGCCGAGATGGTCATGAAGGTAAAGGAGCCGCTTGAGTCGGAATATGGATATTTTCGCGAAGGTATGATTCTGTTCACTTATTTGCATCTTGCGGCGGAGCCGGAGCTGGCACGCGCGTTAACGCAAAAAGGCGTAACCGCAATTGCTTATGAAACGGTTGAGGTCAACCGTACGCTGCCATTGCTCACGCCAATGAGCGAAGTGGCTGGCCGGATGTCGGCGCAGATCGGCGCGCAGTTCCTGGAAAAGCCGCATGGCGGCAAAGGTATTTTGCTGGCCGGCGTTCCCGGAGTCAGACGTGCCAAAGTTACGATTGTCGGCGGCGGCGTTGTCGGCACGAATGCGGCGAAAATCGCCGTAGGGCTTGGCGCGGACGTTACGATCGTGGACTTGAGCGCAGAGCGGCTTCGTCAGCTGGACGATATTTTCGGATCCCAAGTGAACACGCTTGTGTCCAATCCTTATAATATCGCCGAAGCGGTTGCCGAATCCGATCTCGTTATCGGCGCGGTATTGATTCCTGGCGCCAAAGCGCCGAAGCTCGTAACGGAGCAAATGATCCAATCGATGCAGCCGGGTTCGGTCATCATCGACGTCGCCATTGACCAAGGCGGTATTTTCGAAACGGTCGACCGGATTACGACGCACGATAATCCGACGTATGTGAAGCATGGCGTCGTGCATTATGCGGTAGCCAACATGCCTGGGGCGGTTCCGCGCACCTCGACGATCGCACTGACGAACGCGACTGTTCCATATGCGCTGCAAATCGCGAACCAAGGCGTGCGCCAAGCGGTTCGGAACAATCGCGCGCTTGCGCTCGGCGTCAACGTTGCCGGTGGCGAGATCACGTACGAAGCGGTTGCCCGCGACTTAGGCTACAACTATGTTCTGGTTGAACAGGCGATGGAGAAAATCGCCGTCGGTTCATAAAATCAAGCCGATGCATGCGGTAGGTTATCGCAATACATGGGCGGAAATTTCGCTGGACGCGATCGAGCATAACACGCGATGGTTTCTCGGGCAATTGGCTGACTCCACCCGGATGATGGCCGTCGTGAAAGCCGACGGCTACGGGCATGGCGCGGTTGAGGTTGCCCGGACGGCTATCGGCGCCGGAGCGGGTATGCTGGGCGTCGCATTTCTGGACGAAGCGGTGCAGCTGAGAGAGGCCGGGATTACGAGCCCGATCCTTCTGCTTGGCTACACCCCGCCACAGTCCGTGGAAGCCGCGATTCGGCACAATGTTACGTTGACGGTGTTTACCGATGACGTCATGAAAGAAATTATCGAATGCGCAGAACGATTGAAACGCCAGGCTCGCATTCATTTAAAAATCGACACGGGCATGTCGCGGGTCGGCGTTACTTCGGAAGAAGAGGCGATATCGCTTACCATGAAAGCCAAAGCGTCATCCTACGTCGTCGTCGAAGGCATATTCACGCACTTCGCCGATGCCGACAATGAAGACGCGAAGTTTACCGAGCTGCAGTTCGAACGGTTTATGCAGGTAGTTCGCTCGCTGGATGAGCATGGGATCACATTCCCGATCCGGCATTGCTGTAACAGCGCGGGGACGCTTCGATATCCGCATATGCACCTCGATATGGTGCGCGTCGGCATCAGCTTATACGGGCTTTCGCCGTCGCCGGCGATGAGCGAGCGGGTAAAGCCGCTCCGCCAGGCGATGCAATTCTGTTCGCGCATTGCGTCGCTTAAGCGGCTTAGCCCGAACACGCCGATCGGGTACGGCTGCACGTATACGACGGAACGCGACAGCTTGATCGCGACGATTCCGGTCGGATACGCGGACGGATTGCCGCGGCTGTTGTCGAACAGAGGCTGCGCGCTGATCCGCGGCCGCAAAGTGCCGCTCGTGGGCAACGTATGCATGGATCAGGTGATGCTTGACGTAACGGGCGTGCCCGACATCGAGCCAGGCGAAGAAGTCGTCTTGTTCGGTCAATCGGCAGGCATAGTATTGTCCGCCGATGACCTGGCTTCGTTGACCGGGACGATCGGATACGAGATCGTTTGCCAAGTCGGCAAGCGAGTACCGCGGCTATACACGAACGCCGAGACGTATGTTTCAGGCAGGAACGAGCTGCTGCGGATTTCGGATTCTTTTGCACATGCTTGATTTGAATCAAAAAACAGCCTTGGCTCTGCATTTGCAGAATCAAGGCTGTTCGTTTTATCCCGGATAATGGATCAGAGTCGTATATGAGATGACATCATCCGTGCCGTTATGATACGAGTGAGGCTGATCGGCCGAGAAGTGTATGGCATTGCCCGCTTTGATGCTGTACACTTCGCCGTTAATCGTAATGTCCAGCAGGCCGCTGTTGACGATAATATATTCTTCGACCCCTTCGTTGTGCGGCTCGGACGTATGGCTGCAGCCGGGATCCATTTGCACGGTATAAATTTCGAAGCCCTTGCGCTGGTCGAACGGAAACATCGGGTAAACGCGATAATTGCCTTCTTGCTCCAAGAAAGGCTCCAACTGATCCGCCTCGATAACCGAAATTTTCGGTTCGTCCTCTTCGATCAGCGAGGTGAAGGATATCCGCAGCCCGTTGACGATTTTCCACAATACCGAAATGGTCGGATTGGAATCGCCCCGTTCGATTTGGCCCAGCATCGCTTTGCTGACGCCGGTCAGCTCGGCGACTTGGTCCAGGCTGAGTCCGCGGGCTTTGCGGATCGATTGCATGTTTTTTCCGACTTTTTTATGAATGTGTTCCATTGCTCCTCCTTGACTTAACCTTTCCTTCAACCATTATACCGAACGGAACGATTTTCGTGTACGAAAATAAACGAATGCTATGTACAATAAGATGTACTTTTGTATAATATATTATATACGGCATAGTTGGGAGGCAGATGGGTAACCTAAACATCGGGATTTTGATGGAATTGTACCGGAAAAGAAGAAAATAAGCAACCTATTGTGCGATATAACATACATATGTATAATATGACGTATAAACATAATCTTCTTTGTTAAAGGTGGTCCTTTTCATGGAACAAAAAACGATGTTAGGTCTTGTCAAAGCTAACCGGGGACCGGGAGCCGAGTATCGCGAAGTTCCTGTGCCGGTCATTAAGCCGCACGAAGTGCTCGTTCGCGTGAAAGCGACTTCGATTTGCGGAACCGATCTGCATATTTATAATTGGGATGCCTGGGCGGAATCCGCCGTCGTGACCCCGAACGTATTCGGGCACGAATTTGCCGGCATCGTTGAAGCCGTCGGTTCGGACGTGGCGAACGTGAAGGTAGGCGACCATGTCTCCGGCGAAGGCCACATCGTTTGCGGATATTGCCGCGCATGCCGGACCGGAAACGCCCACGTATGCCCGAACACGCGCAGCTTCGGCATTTCGGCGCCAGGCTGCTTCGCCGAATTCGCCGTATTGCCGGCGAGCAACGTCATCCATAACCGGCCGGATATGCCGTTCGAGCTCGCCTGTCTGCAGGATCCGCTCGGCAATGCCGTGCAGACGGTGCTGTCCGGCGACATCGTCGGCAAATCCGTTGCCGTCATCGGCACCGGAGCCATCGGGCTGATGGCGATCGCAGTTGCGAAGGCATGCGGGGCCGGCACGATTATCGCCGTCGACATTAATCCGTACCGCCTTGAGTTGGCGAAACATTTCGGAGCGGACGTGCTCATCAACAGCGCGGAGACGCCGATGGTCGAAGCGGTGCGCTCGCACACGAACGGAGAAGGCGTGGAAGTCGTGCTGGAAATGTCCGGACATCCGGCTGCCATTCGCGACGGCTTCGAAGCGGCAGCCAATGCGGCTCGCGTATCCCTGCTCGGCATCCCGACGAAAGAAGTTTCGCTCGACCTTGCCCGTCACATCATCTTCAAGGGCATTCGCGTCGAAGGGATTACCGGCCGCCGCATGTATCAGACCTGGTACCAGATGAAAGGGTTGCTGGACTCCGGAAGATTAAATCTGGACGGACTTGTCACGCACAAATTCACTTTAGACAAATTCGAAGAAGCATTCGAGCTGATGAAATCCGGCCAATGCGGCAAAATCGTATTTGTACACGAATAATTCCCGAATAAGCGAGGTATTTATGATGGCGAATTTCGATTATCTCAAGCCGGAGCTGGATCAGCTCAAAGCGGAAGGCAGATACCGGCCGCTGACCGTATGGGACAGCGGATCGGACATTTGGATGGAGCTGAACGGCCGCAAAGTGCTGCAGATGTCGTCAAACAACTATTTGGGTTTGACGAATCATCCCGAGCTGAAAAAAGCAGCGATCGAAGCGATCGAAACTTACGGTGTCGGCAGCGGTTCTGTCCGTACGATTACCGGTACGCTTCGTATCCACGATGAGCTGGAACGCGAGCTCGCCGCGTTCAAAGGAACGGAAGCGACGCTGGTGTTCCAGTCCGGCTTTACGACGAACCAAGGGATTCTTGGTTCCATTCTTGGTCCGGACGACGTCGTCATCAGCGACGAATTGAACCATGCGAGCATCATTGACGGGATTCGCCTCACGAAGGCGAACCGCAAAATCTATGCGCACAAGGATCTTGACCAGCTCGAGCAGCGGCTGAAGGAAAGCGGCTCGTTCCGCTCCCGCGTCGTTGTGACGGACGGCGTATTCAGCATGGACGGCGATATCGCACCGCTGCCGCAAATCGTCGAGCTCGCCGAGAAATACGACGCCATCGTTTACGTCGATGACGCCCATGCGAGCGGCGTCCTTGGCCGCAACGGCAAAGGCTCGACCGATCATTTCAACCTGCATGGCCGCGTTCATATCCAAGTCGGCACCCTGTCCAAGGCGATCGGCGCGGTCGGCGGTTACTTTGCAGGCTCGCAGCTGCTGAAAGATGTGATGATTCATAAAGCGCGTTCGTTCCTGTTCAGCACGTCGCAGCCGCCGGCGGTTGCAGCGACTTGCCTTGCTGCGATTCGCGTGCTGAAGAAAAGCCCGGAGCTGACGGAGCGGCTCTGGAGCAACACGAATTATTTCCGCGACAAGCTGCAGAAGCTAGGATTCGATACGGGAGCAAGCGAAACGCCGATTATTCCGATTATCGTCGGCACGCCGGCCCGTTCGATGGAATTTTCCGATAAGCTGCTCGCGGAAGGTATTTTCGCACAAGGTATCGTCTATCCGACTGTTGCGATAGATAAAGGCCGGGTTAGACTGATTATTACGGCGAACCATAGCCAAGACGACCTTGATTTTGCGTTGGATAAGCTAGAACGCGTCGGCAAGCACTTTGCATTAATCTAAGATAATAGGGTAAGGCCCCGTCCTCAAAACGGGGTCTTTTTGCATTTCTGGGAACAGTTTCGTCCTTTATTTGGAATTATGAAAGCGTTGACATTTCAGTTTACGCAGAGTAATATGAAATCAGGATAACGTTTGGATATTCTTTGGACATATGTTTGGATAAAGTTTGGCTAAAGTTTGGACATACATTTGGATAACGCCCAGCATGATGGCGGATGTACAATCTCGTTTATCGGGTTGCCAAGATGTGAAAAGTTGGATACGATTGAATGGCGTTTATCGCTGACGCAGTCATAAACTGATGATTAAAGGGGCTGCACTAGGTTTGCCAACGTTGAAAGATGTCGCACAGCATGTCGGAGTATCCGTTTCAACCGTTTCACGCGTGGTCAACAACGATACGAGCAGACATATCAATGCGGAAACAAAAACGAAAGTATGGCAAGCGGTTCGCGAGTTAGGCTACGAGCCGAACGAATCCGCCCGCCGGCTCGTTCGCAACGAGAAAGAACAGGGCAGAAAAACAACGAAACAAATCGGCTGCATCGTTGCCGGCGCTCATTTGAGAGACGAGCATCCATATTTCTCGCCGATACTTAACGGTTTCAACAAGAAGATGATCGAGGCGGGCTATTCCATCTCCTTCATTCATACCGCAGATGAATTGGCTGACGAAGCCGCGCTGCATCGAATCGGGCAAGATATCCGCGTCGACGGCGTCATGATCATCGGCTGGGTGAGTCAATCGATTATCGATTACTTGAAGCAATGCCAAATTGCCGTAGTCGGCATTAGCACAACGGGTGACGGGATTGCCGTGATCGATTACGATCGCATTTCCGGGGCAAAAGCGGCAGTCGAGCATTTGCTCGATCAGGGGCATCGGCAAATCGGCTTTATCGGCGGATTCGGGCATACGAAGAAGCTGGAGAGCGAGGAGCGCTTCCTAGGCTATAAGTTTGCTTTGTACGAAGCGGGAATTCCTCTGAACAAAGCCTGGATTATCGATACGGCCTGGATTGTCGATCAGAGCTACGAGCAAATGACCGCAATGCTGCAGCAATTTCCAGCAGACCAGTTACCGACCGC
The DNA here is from genome assembly GCF_056120465.1 of Paenibacillus sp. sgz302148. Taxonomy (NCBI): domain Bacteria; kingdom Bacillati; phylum Bacillota; class Bacilli; order Caryophanales; family Paenibacillaceae; genus Paenibacillus; species Paenibacillus sp. sgz302148. The sequence continues at coordinate 193,210 of NZ_JBVYOJ010000012.1, read as the reverse complement.
AATGTTCTCGGCAAGCGATCTGCTAGCGATACCGGCCATGCGCGCCGTCATCGAACAAGGGAAGCGTATTCCTGAAGACATCGCCTTCGTTGCGATGGACAATATCGAACTGGCGCAGTATACGTCTCCGCCATTGTCCTCGGTTCATGTTCCGAAATACGAGATCGGTGCCGTAGCCGCCAAAACGATGTTCGATCAATTGCAGGGGCACTACCCGCTAACGCCCAAAGTACTTTTACCTTACGAGTTAATTGTTCGGCAGTCCTCAACTTTTACAAGAAGCTAATCGGTTTAGAGGGGCTGCCGGGCCCAATTCCTATATTTTTTTCGATTCTTGGATAACGTTGTCCAAAATTGGCGCCAAAGCGAAAGTTGGATGTTGCGATGATGAAGAGTCTTATGAAGAGTCGGATGTTGGATCTTATCGAAGGAGGTGGTTGTACCAGTTGCCGGGGCACACCCCTGGCTATGTAATCGGTCGAATAATGAGGCATTGATTTAGGAATGAATACTGTAGTGGCATGAATTTTGAAATTTAGGGGGAAATGAACATGGCAAAGGCAAAAAAATTAAGCATGATCTCGATGGCTGCGGTCATGACGGTTGCTCTCGCTGCTTGCGGAGGCGCTAAAGATAACGCAACTGACAATAGCTCCACGGATGGCGGCAAAGGCGGCTCCACAGAAAAAGTAACGATCACTTATGGCGGTTGGGGCTTGAATACGATGGAGCCGGTTGTCAAAGCATTTAACGACTCCCATCCGAACATCGAGGTCAAACTGGAGAATACGCCGTACAAGCAATATTGGACCAAGCTGGAAACAGCCGCAACCGGCGATACGCTGCCGGACGTGTTCTGGATGAACGGGCCTCATATCGTTAAATACGCGGCAAACGACATGTTGGCAGACTTGACCGAAAATATTAAAACCGACAACGTCGACATGAACAATTACCCTAAAGCGCTTGTCGATTTGTACAGCCTTAACGGCAAAAACTACGGCATTCCAAAAGATTATGACACGATCGGACTCTGGTACAACAAAAAATTGTTCGATGAAAAAGGCGTAAAATATCCGGATGGAACATGGGATTGGAATACGCTTGTCGATGCGGCGAAAAAGCTGACCGACTCTTCCAAAGGCGTATACGGCTTTGCGGCAATGCAATACGGCCAAGAATACTACTATAATACGATTCTGCAAGCAGGCGGATTTATTATTTCCGATGACAAGAAAACATCCGGTTATGACAAACCGGAAGCGATAGAAGGCATTAAATTCCTGACCGACATGATCAACGTGCACAAAGTATCGCCGACACTCGCGCAGCTCACGGAAACAAGCGCGGCCGACCTGTTCAAATCCGGCAAATTGGCGATGTACTATGACGGATCCTGGGCCGCTGGCGACTTGATGCAGGTTGACACGATCAAAGACAGCGTCGGTGTAGCAGCTCTGCCAAAAGGTAAAAAACAAGGTGTCGTGCTTCACGGTTTAGGCCATGTCATGTCCGCAAAATCGAAGCATCCGAAAGAAGCTTGGGAGTTCATTAAATACCTTGGCTCCAAAGAAGCGGCTGAAATTGCCGGCAAAGCGGGCGGAGCGATTCCGGCATACAAAGGTGGCGAAACAAGCTGGCTTGCGGCTTTTCCTACATTAGACGCTAAAGTATTTATCGATCAACTGGCTTACGCTTCTCCTTATCCGGTATCCAAAGATACTTCCGTATGGAATACCTACGAGGAAGAAGAACTGAAAAAAGCTTGGACAGGCGAGGCGAAAGTCGAAGACGTCATGAAAGAGCTAGGACGTAAAATGAACGAGGCGCTAGCTGCCGAGCAGTAAACCAGAACGAAATGCGGCCCTCTCTAATCGAGCAGGGCCGATCTCTTTTATGAACATCGGATAGAAACACGCGAGAGGGTGAATAAAGGTGAGCACAGTAGCGGGCAAAAGAGCGAAGAGCAGCAAAATGCGACGCTCGGATATGATGTGGGGCTACTTGATGATCGCGCCTCTGATGCTGGGGCTAATCATATTTTATGTGTGGCCGGTATTTCAGACGTTTTTTTATTCGTTTACCGAATGGGGCGCGTTCGGCAATTACAAATGGTCCGGGATAAACAACTACGAGAAGCTGCTGACGGATACGAACCTGCTCAAAGCATTTCGAAATACGTTGATCTATATTATTTTCACCGTGCCGGTCGGCATATTTATTTCGATACTCGTCGCTGTGCTGCTGAATCAGCGAATTCGCGGCTTGACCGTTTATCGTACGTTGTACTTTTTGCCCGTCGTTACGATGCCAGCGGCTGTGGCGATGGTTTGGAAATGGCTTTATAACTCCGATTACGGGTTGTTGAACTACGGTTTGAGCAAAATCGGCATTAGCGGCCCACATTGGCTTACCGATCCTAAGTTTGCTTTGTACTCGGTGATCATCGTTGCGATTTGGAGCTCGATTGGGCACAACATGATTATTTTATTGTCCGGTCTGCAAGGTATTTCTTCGTCGTATTACGAGGCGGCTTCGATTGACGGAGCGGGCGCGTTTTATAAGTTTTTCCGCATCACGCTGCCGCTGCTTACGCCGACGATTTTCTTCGTAGCGGTCATGTCGCTGATCGGTGCGTTCCAAGTGTTTGACCTGATTTTCATGATGGTCGGCAACATCGTTATCGATTCTACGCAATCGGTTGTTTATCTGTTCTATAAATATGCGTTCATGCAAAATATGAAGGGCTACGCTTCGGCCATCGCCGTCGTATTGTTCGTCATCATTCTTGCGGTAACGTATGTGCAAATGAAGCTTCAGAAAAGATGGGTTCACTATGAATAAGGAGGCAGCCGTATGAGTGCGAATGTGCATAAAAATACGCCGGGCAAGGCGGCGGTTATTCATATATTGTTAATCATTGGCGCCGCCATCATGGTTGTGCCGTTTATATGGATGTTTCTGACCTCGGTCAAAACGTTGGGAGAATCGACGGCAATTCCCCCGGTCATCTTCCCGGAATCGTTCAAATGGTCCAACTATTCGAAGGTTTTCGTGAACCTGCCGTTTTACACGTTTTATTGGAATACGATCATTACGACCATTTTCAAGACGATAGGTCAAGTCGTAATATGCTCGCTGGCGGCTTATGCCTTTGCTCGCATTGAGTTTCCTGGACGCAATTTCTTCTTCCTTCTTGCGCTGTCGGTATTGATGGTGCCAGGCCAAGTGTTTCTTATTCCGCAGTATATGATCATGAAAAATCTGGGTTGGCTCAACTCACTGCAAGCGCTCATCGTTCCTGGATTGTTCAGCGCATTCGGCACATTCCTGCTCCGGCAATTTTTTATGACGCTGCCGAAAGAGCTTGAGGAATCCGCTAAACTAGACGGATGCAGTACGTTCCGCACGTTCTGGCAGATCATGCTGCCACTCGCAAAACCGGGCTTGATCGCACTGGCGATCTTCACGATCCTTTGGTCCTGGAATGATTTGATGTGGCCGCTCATTGTCAATACATCGCCTGACAAAATGGTGCTTTCCGCAGGTCTCGCTTCGCTGCAAGGGGAACACGGCACGGACTACACGATCCTGATGGCGGGCTCGATCCTGGCGATTTGGCCGATGATCGTCATATTCCTCGTGTTCCAACGTTCGTTTATTGAAGGCATTGCGCTTACCGGTTCGAAATAATCGCTAGACAGAGATAACATCTATACATGGGGAGAGAGAAATATGGATAAAATAACCGCCATTCTGCTGGGAGCAGGCGACCGTGGCGCACGCGCTTATGCGCCTTATGCGGTCAATTACCCGCACGAGCTTGAGTTTGTCGCGCTCGCAGAGCCGAATGAGGAACGCCGCGAAGCGTTCATCCAGTCGCAAGGTCTTAGCAGGGACAAAGCTTATGCCAACTGGGAAGATGTGCTTTCCCAGCCGAAGCTCGCGGATATCGCGATCATTTGCACGCAGGACCGGATGCACTACGAGCCAACGTTAAAAGCATTGGAGCTGGGCTACCACGTGCTGCTGGAGAAGCCGATGTCTCCTGATCCGAAGGAATGCGTGGAGATGGAGCTGGCCGCGAAAAAGCATAACCGCATGCTTACGATTTGCCATGTTCTTCGCTATACGGCGTTCTGGTCGGCGGTGAAACGCGTTATTAATGAAGACCGTATCGGTAAAATCGTATCGATCCAGCTGAACGAAAATGTCGGCAACATGCATATGTCGCACAGCTTCGTGCGCGGAAACTGGAACAATTCCGACGAATCGAGCCCGATGATCTTGGCAAAGTCGTGCCATGACATGGACATTCTCGCCTACATCATGGACGAGCCGTGCAAGCGGATCAGCTCCTTCGGATCGCTCATGCATTTCAACGAGCAAAATGCGCCGAAAGGCGCGCCGGCCCGCTGTCTGGACGGTTGCCCTGCGGAAGCTTCGTGCCAATATTATGCGCCGCGCTATTATTTGGGCGAAGGCCGGGGCTGGGCACGCAAGTTTACGCTAGACAACAGCCGCGAGGGCGTACTGGAGGCGCTGCGCACGAACGACTACGGCCGGTGTGTATACCGCAGCGACAATAACGTCGTCGACCATCAGGTCGTCAACATGGAGTTCGAGAGCGGCGCAACGGCGATGTTCAGCATGTGCGGTTTTACGCGCGACAATACGCGCATCATGCAAATCATGGGCACCAAAGGCGAAATTCGCGGCAACATGGAGCATAACGAGTTTTCGATTTACGACTTCGTGTCGAAAGAGGAAACGACCATCCGCGTGAATGCGCCGATTGACGGCCATGGCGGCGGCGATCAAGAGATCGTCCGCAGCTTCCTGCGGGAGGTGCGCAACTACGACGGTCAAGAAGGCTTATCGTCGGCTTCGGCTTCGGTACGCAGCCATCTGATGGCTTTTGCCGCTGAGGAGTCGCGTTTGAACCAAGGCAAGCCGATTGAGCTTGACGCTTATTACAACGATATCGTCGAAGGACGCAAATCATAGGATTAACGAGGAGAAGAGCCGCTTTTGGCTCTTTTTCACGTTTTGCTGAAGATCCTCGTTATGTCGGTCCGTAGCTTCGTATCGAGCAAATTCCGCCTTTTGTCGGTCCGAAGCTTCGTATCGAGCAAATTCCGCCTTTTGTCAGTCCGAAGCTTCGTATCGCGCAAACTCCGCCTTATGTCAGTCCGAAGCTTCGTATCGAGCGAATTCTGCCTTTTGTCGGTCTGAAGCCTCGTAACGCTCAAAATCCGTCCTTAGTTAGTCCGAAGCTTCGTATCGCGCAAATTCCGCCTTTTGTCGATATCCCGTTCGCTCAGGTTGGGGATGGAGGTAAGTTATATGCATGTAATGAAAGAGTACTTCGAGCTTGAACTGGAAATAACGCATTCACAACATCATACCGGTGATCTGACCGAATATTTGCTATGAGGCAACCGGGAGATGTGAAATATTCGATACTGTGCGACGTCCGATGAGACAAGGATAAGTAATAGTAGGAGAACTGACGCAGCTGCGAAGAAGATCGCCGAACATGGAGTTTTTGTCATGGTTAAACATGAAGCAGTATTGATTTAGATAAGCTTGCAGATGTTTGCTTCCGATGCCTAGGAACAAACGTGCTAACCAGGTTTCGGCGTCTTGGGCAACATAAATAAGCGTACGATTAACGTTGCGTCCGATGCGTCGAGTTACAGAAACGCCAGCCGCAGCCTCGGGCATAACATGGCGACGAATAAACCGATCCACTGTAAAAGCTGCGTAACGGCTCTGCATCGTTTCCTTCGCTTGCTTTTCGATCTTGATTCGAATGATCGCTCCACTCTCGCCTTCCGAAGATCCGATGAGAAGAGGTTGCTCCTGGTCATGCCAATTTAGATGGGGTACTAATCTTTTGGCGTAAATGGCTTCAGAAACTCGAACGAGCCCTGTCAGAAGCTCTGAAGATTCTGTTTGAGTCATGGCAAAGCGAAGCTTATGACATATGAGCCAGGCTGTTTTATAAGTAACGCCAATGATTAAAGATAATTGAGTTGCGTTCACACTGTTCGGCTGAGCATGCAGATATATGGCTTGAAACCACTGGCGTAAGGAGATGCGGCTACCTTCCATCACAGTACCGGATATTATCGAGGTTTGCTTCTTGCAAGCCTTGCATTCAAATAAAGGGACTTTGCGGGTGGAAATGACATAAGCGCATTGATGATGACAGCGGGGGCATTGAAACCCGTTTGGCCATCTCATGGCATATAAAGCCTTCACGCAAGTCTCTTCTGTATCGAAATGAATTACGAAGTCCTCGAAGGTCATTTGATGCAATGGCACACCCCTCCTTTTTCCAAGATAAGAACAAATGTTTGCATTAATTATATCAAACGAGTGTTCCTGTTTCAAGCTTTGTTTTTAAACTCACTGCTTTGGTTTGTGAGCCTATGATTATTTTTTGGAGATAAAATGTTGAACCGCAATCAATACAGCAGTGAAAAATTTTAAGCCTGAATGATAGGAATATCGAACAAAAGGGCGCGTTTTCTAAAACCATTCTGAGTGAAAGGGATATCGACAAAGGGGCACGATTTCCATCATCATTCTGAGCGAAGGGGATATCGACAAAAGAGCACGAATGCCATTACCCTCCTGAGTGAGGGGGATATCGATAAAAGAGCGCGATTTCTACCACCATTCTGAGCGAAAGGGATATCGGCAAAAGGAGAAGACTGTCACCCTCCTGAGTGAGAGGGATATCGACAAAAGGGACGACTGCCACTACTCTCCTGAGCGAGGGGGATATCGACAAAAGGTCGAGAGCGTCCAAAGTAATCATCCCGGAAACGAAACTCATTCTAACGATATACATACGAAAAGCAAACCTCCATGAGGCTTTGGCCTGAAGCGAAAAGAACACACCACACCAAACCGACAAATCGATTCATCCAAAACAGTTAATCCTTAGAAAAAATAGGGGAAATAATTAATACTCAAGCACCACTTGTAACTTTGATATATTTTATTTACAATAGTAGTAAATCGTTTGGCGGGATTGAGTATATCTTAAGTGCCGACAATGACAGAACTGGATGTGAATTTAGGGTGCAAATGGAAAACAAACCGCTTTATGCGGTTATTTTCGATCATTTAAAACAAAAAATCGAAAATGGCGAATACCTTCCAGAGCAGCAAATCCCGACGGAAGTGGAGCTCGCGGAGCAGTTCGGCGTCAGCCGGATCACTTCGAAGCGGGCGCTGATTGAGCTGGAGCGGGACGGTTTGATTTATCGGAAGCGCGGCAGCGGCAGTTTCGTCAAGCGGCGCGAGGAAAGCGACCAAGTGCTTGCGGAAACCTCTGTCCAAGGCGCTCAAAATATTATTTCGATGATACTGCCCTACATGGCTACGAACACACTTCTCGATTACATTCGCGGCGCTTCGGATCTACTGGAGTCCAGAGGGTACTATCTAAGCATTCACTCGACCGATTGGAGCAAAGACAAGGAGAAGGAGCTGCTGACCCGGCTGCCAAAGCAGGGGTTCGTGGGTATCATTTTGTATCCGCTTAGCACGATCGGCAACATCGAGATCATCAATGCGCTGCATCTGAACGACTACCCGCTGGTGACGATCGACCAATATTTTGACAGCATCCGGCTCGATAGCGTCGTTTCGGACAACTTTGCCGGGGGGTACGAGGTAGCAAGCAAGCTGATCGAGCTTGGCCACGAACGAATCGCATTTGTTTCCAGCGTCAGCATCGAATACCGAAGCTCCGTCCGCGACCGATATTTTGGATACTGCAAGGCACTTAGAGATCATGGTTTGCCTATAGATTCCAGTATCGTTGTAACCGATTTCTCTGCTAAAATTTATTCGCCGGAGAAACAGTCGTTCTATCTCAATCTGGTAAAAGATATGCTGCAGCAAGGAGTAACGGCCATTCAGGCCGAACACGATTTACTGGCGGTAGATATTGTGAGAACAGCCTTGGACCTCGGCGTCAGCATCCCTGACGAGCTGTCGATAGCGGGGTTCGACAATCATGAAATATCGCAGCACGTGGAAATTCCGTTAACGACCGTCATACAGAACAACTATGAGATCGGACGTACGGCAGCAGAGCTTATACTAAGCAAAATCGAAACCGGCGAAACGGATCTTCACCGGGTCAAGGTTCCCGTCGAATTGGTCGAGAGACAATCGACCGCTCCGCGCAATGATGAGCTTTCATCCGCTGCGGTAGGGGACGTATAAACATATAGAACAAAATCCGCCCGGGAAGCTTGGCGGATTTTTCCTTCTATTTAGAATGCAGGTATATTCAACTTATGTCGTTTCTAAGAATAAGATATATTCATTATTTACAAAACCGATAATTAAAGATATAATGAAGACGTTAATTCGGATTTATGGTATATCATTATAGTAGGACTTAAGTTTTACATACGATAGGACATTGTGTTGAGCTTTTTCAGTGCCCGTCGTAGTGAACCGAAAATCCAGATAGTGGAATGCCGAATTCGAAAAATAATCAGCAATGGGGGATTGAAATGAAAACGCTTAAGTTGATGTTGATTGCGTTGGTGCTCGTTGTTGTTGCAGCTGGATGCGGCAACAAAGCGAAAACGGAAGAACCGGCAAAGCAAGAAGAAGCTAAAACGGGTGATGCGACCGAACCAGCTAAAGAAGAGCCGGCTAAAGAAGAACCACAAGAGAAGAAATTCGACCTCCAAGGTCAAACGATTAAAATCGGCGTTTGGTGGGACGGTGCTGACCCTCGTACTGTAGCGGAAGCAGACCGCGACCCAGGGACGATCGAATCGATCAAACTGATCGAAGCAGCTGAGAAAAAATACAATGCAAAAATCGAATATGTAAAATTCGGCGATTATAACAAATATGTTGAGAACTTCACAACGACTTCGCTTGCCGGCGAGCCATTTGCCGACATCGTTGTACTTGAGCTGTTCTGGGCATTCCCGCAAATGGTTGACAAAGGTCTGATTGAACCGGTTGACCAATGGCTGGACATGAACAATCCGAAATACAACAACTGGATGAAAGCGGGCGGCAGCTACAACGGCAAGCAATACGGCCTGTACGACGGAGCTCCTTCCCCATACGGTTTCTTTTACAACAAAACACTGATCGACCAAATGGGTCTTGAAGATCCTTACAAGCTGTACAAAGAAGGCAACTGGACTTGGGACAAATTCCGCGAGTACCTGAAAGCCGCAACGAAAGACACGAACGGCGACGGTAAAGTTGACGTATACGGCCTGTCCGGCGCATACGAAAAAACTCCGATGCTGGCTAAACAATTCATCTACACGAACAATGGCGCTGTAGCGAAAAACGACGAAAGCGGCGCTCTGAAATTCACGATGGGCGACGAAAACTCGATCCAAGCTCTGCAATTCCTGTCCGACCTGTACAACACGGACAAATCGATCATGCAACCAGTACCTGAAGATGCAAGCAAAGAGTTCATCGCAGGCAAAAGCATTATGTACGCTGGATTCAGCTGGGAGTTCGGCGGTCTGAAAGACAACATGAAAGACAAAAACATCGGTTATATGTTCTTCCCGAAAGGACCTAAAGCCGACGCTTACAAAACGTATACGGCATACGGCAATATGTACATGATCGCGAAATATTCCAAAAACGCCGAAGCTGCAGCTCACATCATGAGCGACATCATGCTGCCAGACAGCAAGAGCTACTCGGTTCAAGCATGGGAACAAAGCTTGCCGACTCCAGAGTTCCGCGAAGTGCGTTCGGCAATGTATGACACTGTAGACTACATGGGCTCCTACTATGCAGTACCTGATTCCGGTGCGCTGTTCGAAGGCGCAATCAACGAAATCACGGACAAAAAAGTAGCGCCTGCAACTGCTGTCGAAAAAATCAAAAACCAATTTGAAGCGAACATCGGCAAATTGGCGCAAAGCAAATAAGCGTAAAACTTAACAAACTCTTACCAAGTACCCCTAATCCCAGTCCGGGTTTGAAGTCCCATGGCGATTGGGGGTACTGCCTAAGAGGAGGGGGAAGCAATGCGGCGACCATACGTCAAAGTTATATCGATTCTTGTCATTCTGTCTGCGGTTGTCTATTTTGCCGTATCGATGTTCGTTACCGGCTCCGGTCAGACCGTTGCGGCGGAAGACCGTCCGCTGGACAGCTCCGCTCTTGGGAAGATCGAAGGCTCCGTGAAAAAAGGCAGCTACGACGAGTATGCGGTTAAGCACAAATCCGACCCGCGCCCCGACGCCGAGGTGCGCATTGAAGCGGAAAACTACAGCAAAGTTTCCGGCATGGAAGTTTCCGTCCTGGATAACTACGAAGGTGAGCAAGGGAAAGCGGTACAAACGGGAGACGCGGGTTCTGTTTCTTGGGAATTCAATGTCGAACAGGAAGGCATGTATCACCTCGATATGAAGTATTTCACCGTTAAGGGGAAAGACTCGGATATCGAAAGAGAATTGATGATCGACGGGGAGTACCCGTTCGCGGAAGCAAGAAGCTTGACATTCAATCGCGTTTGGACGAACGAAACGGATCAAATCGAGCGCGACGAACGCGGTAACGATCTGGCGCCAACCCAGGTCGAGGTTCCGATGTGGCAGGAAACGCTGCTCAAAGACGCTACGGGATATTATGAAGAACCGTATCTTTTTTATTTTTCCAAAGGAAAACATACTCTTACATTCAATTCCATTAAAGAACCTCTCGTTATCGATTATTTGAAATTGACAAAGCCGGAAAATACGCCGACTTATGACGAGCTGGCGAAACGATATACGCAACAAGGCTATGTGCCTGCAAAGGATGCATTCGTCAAAATTCAGGGCGAGCAAGCAAAGTACAAGTCGTCCGCAATGCTGCTGCCGTATAACGACCGTTCCAATCCGTCTCTCGAGCCATACCACGTTTCCAAAATCCGCAACAACGCCATGGGCGGTTACGCATGGAGAATGCCGGGTCAATGGATCGAGTGGGAAATCGATACGCCTGAGGACGGGTTATATCAAATCGCTGTAAAAAACCGGCAAAACTATTTGACCGGCATGTCGTCGTTGCGCACGTTATACATCGACGGGGAAATTCCGTTCAAAGAAGCGAAGCGGATCGGTTTTGCATATGACAGCCCGTGGCAGATGCGCGTGCTTGGCTCCGATGCGGACCATCCTTATTTGTTTTACTTAACGAAAGGCAAGCACAAAATCCGGTTCGAGGTAACGCTTGGCGAGCTGGCGCCCCTGCTTCGGGCTGCGGAGTCGAGCATACTCGAGCTGAATACGATGTACCGCAAAATCATTAGCTTCACCGGCGCGGTGCCGGATGCGTTCCGCGATTACAATCTGGAGCAGCGCATTCCGGAAATGACGGAAGTGTTCCGCAAGCAAAGCAAGCTCATGTATACGATTGCGGGCATTATCGAGGGACCGACCGGGGGCAGCAACGATCGCTCGGCCTTGCTGAACACGCTGGCCTTCCAATTAAAAGATATGGCGGATCGTCCGGAAACGGTGCCGTCCCGTCTTGACCAATTCAAAAGCAACGTAGGCGGACTCGGTTCGTGGTTGCTTATGATTAACGAACAACCGCTGACGATCGATTATTTAATCGTATCGTCCCCAGGTGCCGATCTTCCGTCACCGAGCGCGACAGGATGGCAGAAGCTGCAATCCGGCGTATCGTCGTTCGCTGCTTCGTTCTATGAGAATTACGACGATTTCAGCAGCGAAGATAAAGGAGACAAAACGATTTCGGTTTGGGTCAACTCCGGACGTGACCAAGCGCAAATCATCAAACGGCTGATCGACGATTCATTCTCGTCGAAAACAGGTATCCAAGTGAACTTGCGGCTTGTAACATCGGATATTTTGCTTCCGGCAACCGTATCCGGCGAAGGTCCGGACATCGCGATTCAGATCGGCAACGAAATGCCCGTTAACTTCGCGACTAGAGGCGCGCTGCAGGATTTGTCCGTCTTCCCTGACTTTGAGCAGGTGAAGAAGCGGTTCAACGAAAGCGCGATGGTGCCGTACGAGTACAACGGCAAATACTACGCGCTGCCGGAGCAGCAGACATTCCCTGTATTGTTCTACCGCAAAGATATTATCGAAGATGAACTGAAACTCAAAGTACCGCAAACGTGGCAAGATGTGTACGCGATGATTCCGGAGCTGCAGAAGCACAATCTGCAATTCGGCCTGCCGCAGCGCCAGTTGAACGCTCAAGGCAACGACGTGGCGACGACGGATATCATCACGCTGCCGCCGAGCCCGGCTTATACGATGCTGCTGTTCCAAAACGACGGCACGCTTTATAAGGATGGAGACAAGGCAAGCAATTTGGATTCGGAGACGGCGATCCAGCAGTTCAAAAAATGGACGGATCTTTACGTCAACTACAAGCTGCCGATCCAAATCGACTTCGCCAACCGGTTCCGGACAGGCGAAATGCCGATCGGTATTACCGATTATACGATGTACAACAAACTGGGCGTGTTCGCGCCGGAAATCAAAGGCTTGTGGAACTTTGTTCCGGTGCCGGGAACCAAAACGGCCGACGGCACGATTCGTCGCGACGTAGGCAGCGGCGGCTCCGGTACGATCATGTTCGAGCATACGAAAAATAAAGATGCGGGCTGGGAGTTCCTGAAGTGGTGGACGAGCAAAGAAACGCAGCTCAAGTTCGGACGGGAAATGGAAGTGCGTCTCGGTTCGTCGGCGCGTTATCCGACCGCCAACATCGAAGCGCTGTCCCAGCTGCCTTGGCCTACCAAAGATTTGAACACGCTGCTGGAACAAATGAAGTGGGTTCACGGCATTCCGGAAGTACCGGGCGGCTATTTGACAGGACGCCACATCGACAATGCTTTCCGTAAGGTAGTCGTCAGCGGCGACGATCCACGGGAGACAATGGATTATTACATCCGCTATATTAATGACGAAATTACTCAAAAACGGAAAGAGTTTAATCTTCCCTATGAGAAATGAGGGGGACTTACATGACACACGCTCTTCGCAGAAAGCTAGGTTATTTGTCGACAGAGATCAAAAAGAATAAGCACATGTACATCTTGATGGCTCCTTATTTCTTGATTTTCGGCATATTTACCGTGTTGCCGGTGCTTATGTCCGTTGTTCTCAGCTTTACTTATTTCAATATGCTCGAGCCTCCGCGCTGGGTCGGATGGCAGAACTATGCAAGACTATTCGTTCAAGACGACGTGTTTTTGATCGCCCTCAAAAACACGTTCCTATTCGCAGTCATCACAGGCCCGATCAGCTATATGGCTTGTTTCCTGTTCGCGTGGCTGATCAACGAGCTTCCGTCGAAGCTCAGGGCGCTGTTGACGCTTATTCTGTATGCCCCGTCGATCGCGGGCAATACGTATCTGATTTGGCAGACGTTGTTCGCAAGCGATTCTTACGGTTACGTGAACTCGTTTCTCATGCAGTGGGGCATTATTCTGGAGCCGATTCAATGGCTTCAAGATCCGAAGTACATGCTCGCCATTCTGATTCTTGTCCAGCTGTGGCTCAGTCTTGGCACGTCGTTCCTTGCCTTTATCGCAGGCCTTCAGAACGTAGACCGCACGCTGTACGAAGCAGGAGCGATTGACGGGATTCGCAACCGCTGGCAAGAGCTATGGTTCATAACATTGCCTTCGATGCGGCCGCAGCTCATGTTCGGTGCCGTCATCCAAATCACATCAGCGTTTGCGATCGCGGAAATATCGATTTATTTGATCGGTTTCCCAAGCGTCGATTACGCAGCGCATACGATCGTTACCCATTTGATCGACTACGGAACGATTCGTTTCGAGATGGGCTATGCTTCCGCCATTGCAACGATATTGTTTGCGATTATGCTGGCGACGAATATGATCACGCAGAAGCTGCTGAAAAAAGTGGGTGAATAGCAACAATGAAGCTGAAGTTTTTGAAAAAGCGGCTGAACCGGTCATGGACGGTCGATATCCTGCTCTTCTTGCTGCTGGGAGCGGTCGCCGCATTTATGGCTATTCCGCTGATTTATACGATTAACCGGGCGTTTATGCCGATCGATGAAATTTTTGCGTTTCCACCGCGCTTTATCGTGCGGAACCCGACGTTCAAAAACTTCACCGATCTGGTCAACATATTTTCCGATTCGTGGGTGCCATTCTCGCGGTACGTATTCAATACATTCTTTATCGCGATTATCGGGACTGCAGGACACGTCATCCTGGCATCCGCAGCGGCTTATCCGCTGGCGAAGGGTAAGTTTCCGGGCCGGAACCTCTTGTTCAGCATCGTTGTCATGTCGCTGATGTTCACGGCTTATGTCACGCAAGTGCCGAACTACATGACGGTTTCCTGGCTTGGTTTAATCAACACATACTGGGCGGTTCTTATACCGGCATTTGGAGCAACGCTGGGACTTTACCTCATGAAGCAATTTATGGAGGGAATTCCCGATGCGCTGATTGAAGCGGCGAAAATTGACGGTGCCAGCGAATATCGCATTTTCTGGCAAATCATTATGCCGAACGTTAAGCCGGCATGGCTGACTTTGATTATTTTCTCATTGCAAGGCTTGTGGAGCGGATCCGTTACGAGCCATAAATTTATTTACAGCGAGCAGCTGCGGACGGTAGACGCCGTATTCGGGCAAATCGCTAGCGGCGGTATCGCCAGAACAGGCCCGGTAGCGGCCGTGACGCTGCTCATGATGGTTGTGCCGATTACCGTGTTTATCGTCACACAAAGCAACGTCATTCAAACGATGTCTACATCGGGCTTGAAAGACTAACGAGGGGGAGCCGCACTTGATTGCAAAAAGAACGATTGTCACGCTGTTTGCGCTGCTGCTGCTGATCGGTTCGGCGGCCCCTGCCGCTGCAGCCTCAAGCGAAGGGTACAACTATTCGTATTGGGGCGAGTCCGTTCCCGCACCGCAGCCCTATGCGCCGGCAGGCGTTGTGTATGGCAACGATTTAGGCATTGGGTCGTTTGCATCGCCTCAGGACTTGTATGTCGGAAAGGACGGCATGATTTATGTCGTCGATACCGGCAACAGCCGGATCGTGGCGCTGGACGACCAGTTCCGCGTTAAGCGGATCATCACGGAGTTCGACAACAACGGAAAAAAAGATACGTTCAACCAGCCTGAAGGCATTTATGTTGACGCCGACGGTCTTATGATTGTCGCGGACACGCAAAACCGCCGGCTCGTCGAATTGAAGAGCGACGGCACGTTCGTGCGCGAAATCGGCGAACCGAAATCGACTTTGATCCGTTCCGGCTTCCAATATACGCCGATCAAAGTCACCGTTGATTTCGCCAAACGGATTTACGTCATCAGCCGAGGTTCTTACGAGGGCGTCATCGAGTTTGACGCGGACGGCACGTTTACCGGATTCATCGGCACGAACCGGGTTAAATTCAACCCGATCGACCTGTTCTGGAAACGCATTTCGACGAAAGCGCAACGCGAGCAAATGCAGCAGTTCGTACCGATCGAGTTCAACAACCTGGATCTCGACGACGACGGCTTCATTTACACGACGACTTCCGAAGAGAATTCGGACACCCCGATGAAACGGCTGAACCCGTCCGGGGTTGATATTTTGCGGAGCAAAGGCTACTTCCCGCCTAAAGGCGACGTGAAAACGGCGGAAGTGGGAAGCAGGCCGGGCAGTTCGATCTTCATCGACATCACTTCCGACGTCGGAGGCATGTACAGCGCGCTGGATTCGAAGCGCGGCCGCATCTTTACGTATGACAAAGACGGCAACCTGCTGTACGTCTTCGGCGGACTCGGTAGCCAGCAAGGCAAGTTCCGTACGCCATCGGCGATCGAAATGCTGGGCGAGCGGATGCTTGTGCTCGATAAGGATAACAACCGTATTACGGTTTTCGAGCCGACGCGTTACGGCAGCTTGATCCGCGAAGCGGTTACGTCGCTCTACAACGGCAAGATCGAGCAATCGACCGCCGCATGGCATAACGTGCTGAAGCTGAACAGCAATTTCGAGGTCGCTTATATCGGCATCGGCAAAGCGCTCATGAAGCAAGGCGACAACAAAGCGGCGATGGATTATTTCCAAAACGGCAACAATCGCGAATATTATTCCGAGGCTTTCAAACGATACCGCAAAGAAATCGTCATGGAATCGTTCGGATGGATCGTCCTTGGCATCGTCGTTGTAGTCGGACTTATCGTCGCGGTCGTGAAGCTAAGCCGCAGAAGAATGGCGGGCAAGCATTATGAGGAAATCGGCGTACTGAAAAATCCGTTTTATACGATGATGCATCCGTTCAACGGCTTCTGGGAAATGAAGTTCGAGAAGAAGGGACGGGTCAAAGTCGCCATCGGCATTTTGCTGCTGTTCGTGCTCGTTACGATCATCAAGCGCCAGTTCAGCGGATTTGTCGTGAACTATAACAACTTGGCCGACTTGAACAGCATCAACGAGCTCAAGTTTATCATTTTGCCGTTTTTGCTATGGTGTATCGCCAACTGGTCGTTGACCACATTGATGGACGGGGAAGGCAAGTTCAAAGAAATCGTAATGGCTACGGGGTATGCGCTGCTGCCATTCGTCATCATCTATGTGCCGCAAACGCTGTACAGCCGAATTATTACCGTCGACGAAAGCCCGTTTTATTATTTGCTTGACGCGATTGCCCTTATATGGTTCGTATGGCTTCTGTTCATAGGCACGATGACGGTGCATCAATATACGGCTGGGAAAACCGTCGTGACGATATTGCTGACGCTGGTCGTCATCGGCATCATTTTATTCCTGGGCGTATTGTTCTTCAGCATGATCCAGCAAATTATCAATTTTGCCACATCGATTTACCAGGAACTTTCATTCCGGTTCTAATACGTCACATCATAAGGAGGGATCGCAGTGACCGGCAAACGAAAAATAGCCTATGGGGCGCTTGGCGCCTGCGTTCTTGCGGCAGGCATCGGCTTTAGCGGCATCGGTTATTCCGAGAGCGGAGACGCGGTTCATGTTGCGGGGTCGGGGAAAACGACCGGCGCGGCAAAAGAGGCAACATCCGGGGAAGTGCGGACGCTGGCGGCCGGCATGGGCGATACGAAAGGCGTTCGGACAGCCAATACGGCAGAAGAGCTTCAGGCGCTTGCGGCAATGGAGCTTGCGGCGGAAAACGATTCGCTGATGTTATATATGAATAAAGCGACGGCGGAAATCGCCGTGAAGGACAAACGGGACGGCTACGTCTGGTTCTCGAATCCGGTTGGACGCGACAACGACTCGGTTGCAACGCCTCTGTATAAATCGGAGATGGCGTCTCAAATCGCGATTACGTATTACAATGAAAAAGGTCAAGTACAGACGACGAACAGCTTCGACGACAGCGTAAAGAAAAAGCAGTTCGAAATGCAAAAAACCGATAAAGGCGTAAAAATCGTCTTTAAGTTCGGCGAAGCGGCTGATCCGGCAAGCGGTATACCGAAGGCGATCAGCAAGGAACGGTTTGAAGAACGGATTTTAAATAAAATTACGGACGAAAAGCTGAAAAAAGACGTTAATTTTAAATTCATTTTTAACGAAGAAAAAAACGTCTACACGCTGCGGAAGCTGCAGCCTGACATCTTGGAAAAACTTCAGCAAACGCTCGAATCGATCGGTTACACGAAAGAGGATGCCGCTCAGGACAATGCTGCGGCAAGCGGCGGCGAAGGAGCTGCCGTTGAGGCCAAGCCGGTATTCACCATTCCGGTCGAATACTCGCTGGACGGCGATCAACTTGTCGCGAAGGTACCGGTTGCCGAGATTCAGGATACGAAAGAATTCCCGCTCGCGACCATCACGCTGATGAAATATTTCGGCGCGGCCGGCACGAGCAAAGAAGGCTATATCTTCGTGCCTGACGGTTCCGGAGCTCTTATTCGGTTGAATAACAAAAAGCTGAACGCCGAGCCTTACAACCTTCCGGTATACGGTACGGATGAAACGTTCGACGTTAAGGAAAAGGTGCAATTCAACGAAACGACGCGTCTTCCGGTATTCGGCTTAAAACAAAACGACCATGCGTTCGTCGGCATCATCGAAAACGGCGACGCGATGGCGAACATTACGGCCGATATTAGCGGACGATTCGATTCGTTCAATACGGTGGGCGGCAAGTTCCAAATGACGGCGATGGATTTCTACTCGCTTTCGTCCGGAACGAAAACAAGCTCGGTGCCGATGTTCCAGAAAAATACGTACAAGGGCGATTTGCAAATCCGCTATGCGTTCTTGTCCGGCGACAAAGCCGACTATACCGGTATGGCGGCCGAATACCGCGATTACCTGGTCGGCAAGTACAGCTTGAAGCCGCTTGAGGCTTCCGCTGCGGCGCCTTTCGTCCTCGAAGTCGAAGGCGCGTTCCGCAAGCAAAAATCGTTCCTCGGCATCCCTTACGAGTCGATTGAACCTTTGACCCGTTACGAGGAAGCTGTAAGTCTCGTCGAGCTGTTGAAGAAGCGCGGCGTGAAAAACGTCGACCTTCGTTACGTCGGCTGGTTTAACGACGGCATTCGCCATAGCGCGCCGGACGATATCAGCCTGGTGGGCAAGCTCGGCGGCAAAGGCGATTTCAACGATTTGATCGACTATGCGAAGAAGAACGGCATCGGCTTGTATCCCGATGTGGCGTTCCTTCAAAAATATAAAGGCGCGAAGGGCGGAGCTTATTTCCTCGACAGACGCAGAGCGGAAATCGATGATTACGATCCGGTCATGAACGTCAAAGATACGACGAAATTCTCTCATTACGTTTTGTCCGCGGCTGCACTGCCAAAAATGGTCGACGGATTCTTGAACGATTACGCCGACTTCGGCGTAGGCGGAGTGTCCTTGCGCGATCTTGGCGACGAAGTGAATTCGGACTTTGACGCCGACCATCCGATCAGCCGTCAGGATGCGCTAACCGCAGTCGTAGGCGAAGCGGCCAAGCTGAAGGAAAAGGCGGGCAAGATCATGGTGAACGGCGGCAACGCTTATGCATTGCCGTATGCAAGCTCGATCGTGGGCGCACCGACCAAAAGCTCGCGCATGAACATTACCGATGCGGATATTCCGTTCTACCAAATCGCGCTTCACGGGTACTACGATGTGGCAGGGTCTCCATTCAACATGGACGAATATCAAAATCCGCGTTTGTCGATGCTCAAAGCGTTGGAAACGGGCTCTAACGTTTATTTCGAATGGTATTACAACGAGCCTTCGTCGGTTAAAGATACGGCGTATAACGATTTGTACGCGCTCCATTACGAGGATTGGCTCGAGGAAGCGGCAAGCGTGTATAAGGAAGCGGAAGCCGTACTGGGCAAGGTGCGGAATCAACCGATCGTCGGACATCGGGCTTTGGCCGATCAAGTGGTTCAAACGACGTTCGCGGACGGCACCAAGGTTACGGTCAATTACGGCAATGCGCCCGCTGATGTAGACGGCGTCCGTATCGAAGCTCAAAGCTACAAAGTAGGCGGTGAATGATTTGTTTAAAAAACGACTGACGTTGGAAAATAAAAAAGCGTGGTACGGCGTTTTGTTTGCGACACCGCTAATGATCGGCCTGATCATGCTGTTCATTTTGCCGCTCATCCAATCGTTCCGTTATAGCTTAAGCTCGCTGAGCTTGATTCCCGGCGGCTTTTCGATCGATTACGAAGGGTTTGGAAACTATACGAGCCTGTTCACGACGAATCCGGACTTTACGCGCCGGCTCGTGGAATCGGTTGTCAATATGGTCGTCAACGTGCCGATTATTATCATCTTCAGCTTGTTCGCGGCGGTGCTGCTGAACCAGAAGTTCAAAGGGCGCGCTTTTGCCCGGGCGATTTTCTTCTTGCCCGTCATCCTGGCATCCAGCGCGATTGCCAATCTGGACGTCAGCACCTTCGTCGGCAGCACGGTTTCGACAGCGAGCTCTTCGTCGGGCGGCGGCGGCAACATGCTGCAAAGCTTCGAGCTGAAGAAAATGATGCTCGAGGCGGGCATGGCCGAGTTCCTCGTTGATTATATCACCGGGGCGGTCGACCGGATTTATGAGATCATCAGCTCGTCCGGCGTACAAATTCTAATCTTCCTTGCAGGTCTTCAGTCGATTTCGCCGTCGCTCTACGAAGCGTCCAAAATCGAAGGAGCAACCGGCTACGAAATTTTCTGGAAAGTAACTTTCCCGATGATGACGCCGCTGATCTTGACGAACACGGTATATTCGATCATCGATTCGTTCAGCAACAACAAAATCAACACGCTCATCTCCGAGACGGCGTTCAAAACGTTCGACTTCGGCCTGAGCGCTGCGATGTCATGGGTGTACTTCCTGGTGGTTACGATTATTCTAGCCATTTCCGCGGGACTCATCTCACGCAAAGTGTTCTACTACGATTAAGGGGGGAAAAGCGATGAAGTCTCCGGCAGCTTACGCGGATTTGTTTGTCCGCAAATATAACCCCGTGGAAAAAGGGAAGAGCTGGACGTGGAAAATTATCCGCTTCGTGCTCATCTTCGGATTTTGTTTCATTATTCTTTTTCCGCTGTTTTTGAAGCTATCCGTCACGTTCCGCAGCAAGGTCGACATCTACGATCCGACGGTGCTTTGGATTCCGCGGCACTTCACGCTGGATAATCTGAAGGTCGCGATTACGACGACGGATTACTTCGGCGCATTGCTTAATACGATTTTCGTTTCGGCAGGAACGACGGTCGTGCAGCTCATTTCCTGCGCGCTGGCGGCGTACGCGTTCGCGCGGCTGAAATTCAAAGGCAGCGGGCTTCTGTTCGGCCTCGTCATCTTTACGATCATCGTGCCGCCGCAAACGATCATGATTCCGGTTTATTTGACTTATCGTTACTTTGATTTGTTCGGTCTTGTGGGCTTGTTTACCGGCAAGGAGAGTCTAAACTTGATCGACAGCTTCTGGCCGTTCCTTATTTCGTCGGGTACGGCGATGGGGCTGAAAAACGGATTGTACATTTATATTTTCCGGCAATTTTTCCGCGGCATTCCGAAGGAAATCGAAGAAGCGGCGTTCGTTGACGGCGCGGGCATCTTCAAAACGTTCTACCGCATCATGGTTCCGAACGCGGTGCCGGCGGTCATTACCGTTCTGCTCTTCTCGTTCGTATGGCAGTGGAACGACAGCTATTACGTCAGCTTGTTCCTGAACCAAGTGAAGGTGTTGTCCACGAGTCTCATGGACATGGGCATGAACCTGAAGGAACCGGATCCGATTTATCAATCGATGCTGCTCAGCACAGGCGTGTTCCTGACGATGCTGCCGCTGCTCATCATGTATTTGTTCGTTCAGCGTTATTTTGTCGAGAGCGTCGAGCGTACAGGTCTGGTCGGATAATACGAGCCGCATTGACCTGACGATTTCGCCGATACTTTTTGCCGAAACCGTGCCGAGCGGGTGCCGTTATGATAAACTAATGGCATACCGCCCGGTGCGGTTTTTGCTTCTGCGCCATGTTTGGCGGCGTTAGGGCGCGTAGCCGGACGCTACGATCGCCGAGAGGAGCGGAGGCAAGTCTGCATGGTCTTCGGCTGGTCTGCAGGGTCTCGATTGGTCTGCAGGGTCTCTAGTTGGTTGCAGGGTCTGCGACTTTTCTGCAGGGTCTCGACTGGTCTGCGGGGTCTTCGACTGTTTTGCGGCTGGTCTCTCGGCATGTATGCATGCCTGCTAACTCGCATGACCCATACATACCTGCAAAAGTACAGTTATTTGGACCGGATTATTGAAATGAAGGAGAAAAGCCTGCAATTATGCAGTTATTATTGCTTATATCGCCTGAAAGTAAAGGAATGGCTTGAAATAACTGTACATATGCAGGTATTATGTTCATCTAAGTTAGGCGTGCAGCAACAGATGTACTTTTGCAGTTATTGGTGCAGGCGGATGCGGATTAGATTCGTAAGTAGAAGCAGATGTAGAAGTAGTAGATGTAGAAAGCAGATGTAGAAGTAGAAGTAGATGTAGAAGTAGATGTAAATACTGATGCAAGATGGCCAGCTATTGCATGGCGAATGCAGCAGTATGAGCAGTATGAGCAGTAATGAGTAAAAGTTAATTCATGATTACTAGGTATAGGCAATAGTGCGTGAAGTAGAAGTTGCCGGGCGAAAAAGCGGCAGTACTCGTACATGAAGACCGATTCGAGCAATGCAAGAACAATCCAATGGTTAAAAAATAATAGAAAAGCGGTGATGAGCGATATGACAATTCAATGGTTGAACGGAAAAGCGGCAGAAGAGCAAGTTGTCGTATATCCCGTGGTTAAAGGAACAATCGATAACGCCGTGCTAGGCGGCATTAAGCTGCGCCCTGCGATGGGCGAGCGCGGTTCGGCCGTGTGGCTATATGGTCGTGACGGCGAAGCGAACATTCTCGTCGTTGGACTTGGCGATGCGGCTACGGCAGAGCGATTGCGCGAAGCGGCGGGTACCGCGGGACGCGCGCTGAATGCGGAGAAGGCCGCGCAAGCGACGATCCGCTTCGAGCTGGCCGAAGAAGCGCTGCGCGGTGCCGGCGTCTCGGCGGAAGCAGCCGTAACGGCTTGGGTCGAAGGCCAACTGCTCGGCACGTACGCGTTCGACGCGTACAAAGCGAAAAAAGCGGAGCGGACCGTAGCCGCGGTAGGCTTCGCCGATGCCGGCCTAGGCGAAGAAGCGCTGCAAGCTGCGGTACATACGGGCAGCGTTCGCGCCAAGGGTACGATCACGGCGCGCGATTTCGGCAACGAGCCGCCGCAATCGCTTCGTCCGATCGTGTTCGCGGAGCGGGTAGCGGCTCATTTCGCGGGAACGGAAGTTAAAGTGGATATCTTCAGAGGGGCCGACCTGCAAACGATGCAAATGAACGGCATTATCGCCGTCGGCAAAGGCAGCGCGAACGGACCGGCTTATATCGAGCTGAAATATTGCACCGATCCGTCGCTTCCGCTCATTGCGCTCGTCGGCAAAGGCATTACGTTCGATACCGGCGGCATCAGCTTGAAGAGCGGCCGCGACATTAGCGACATGCGAATCGACATGGGCGGCGCTGCCGCCGTTGTCGGCGCATTCGACATTATCGCGACGGCAGGCATTCGCGCCAATGTCGTAGGCTTAATCGCCGCGGCGGAGAACATGCCTAGCGGCACGTCGCTCTTGCCGGGCGAAGTGATCAGCTACCGGAACGGCGTGTCCGTTCAAGTCGGCAACACCGACGCCGAAGGGCGCCTCGTGCTCGCCGACGCGCTCATTCGCGCGCATGAGCTGGGCGCGGCGGAAGCGGTCGACATCGCGACGCTGACGGGCGCTTGCGGCGTTGCGCTTGGCGTGCGGATCGCCGGCCTCTGGGGCGAGGACGAGCTCGTGTCGGCGTTGTCGCGCGCAGGCGCGAAGAGCGGCGACAAAGTATGGCCGATGCCGCTCGAGGACGATTATGAGCCGACGCTCGCAAGCCATTACGCGGACACGAACAACATCAGCACGAGTCCGTATGGCGGCGCGATTACTGCCGCGCTGTTCCTGCGCAAATTCGTCGACCGTTCGATGAAATGGGCGCACGTCGACATGGCGGGTCCGAAGGATATCGGCTCGACGAAAGGGTATTTGATCGAAGGCGCAACCGGCTTCGGCTCGCGTTTGCTCGCCGATTTCGTAGCGGAACGGGTTGGCGCATCCGTATAGTTGAAAAGACTGCCGGACCATAATAACATAATAAGTAAAGCTCCAAAATTATAAATTCTATATTGCTAAGGAATAGGCATAAGGCTGCGGCTTGTCCGGGAAGCGTTCTTCTTCGCTTTCCGGGCGGACCGCAGCTATTGTTGCAATTTCCGCGGATTGGATGGCGGACTGCGGGACTGCGGGTACATAACAAGAGAAGAGGGATCAAATTGTCGATCGACTGGAAGCAACAAATCGAACAATACCGCGAATCGTTTATCGAAACATTGGTGCAATTTTTGTCCATTCCGAGTGTGGAAGATCCGGCTAGCGCTTCTGAAGACAAACCTTTCGGCGAAGGGATATCGGAAGCGCTTCTTTTTATGCTGCGCAAAGGGGAAGCCGACGGCTTCAAAGTGAAGAACGTGGAAGGCTATGCCGGATATATTCAATTAGGCGAAGGCGAAGAGGAAGTCGGCGTACTCGCGCACGTTGACGTTGTGCCGACGGGAGACGGCTGGACGCATCCTCCGTTTACGCCGCATATCCAAGACGGCAAAATATATGCCCGCGGCGCGATCGACGACAAGGGGCCTGCGGTGAGCGCCTATTTCGCGATGAAGCTGCTGCAGGATTCCGGGCTCCCGCTCACGAAGCGCGTACGCTTCATCCTTGGCACCGACGAAGAAAGCGGCTGGCTCTGCATGAAGCGGTACGGCGAGCTGGAGAAGCTGCCGGAGATCGGCTTCTCGCCGGATGCGGAATTCCCGATTATCCATGCGGAGAAAGGCCAGCTGAATCCGGTCATCGCGCTGCGCGGCGAAGCGGAGAAAGAAGGCTTCGGTCCGGCGGCTGCCGTGCGGCTGCTCAGTTTCACTGCCGGTGAACGAATTAACGTCGTTCCGGAGGAAGCCGTTGCCGTTGTTCGCCTGGAGGAAAGCAACGACACGAGCGTGGAAGATCTGGAGCGCGGATATGCCGGCTATTTGCAGTCGCACGGCTTGCAGGGACGGGTCAAGGTCGCGGCGGATCGGACCGCTACCTTCGTGCTGCGCGGCAGATCGGCGCATGGCATGGAGCCGGAAAAAGGGATCAATGCCGGCACGTACCTGGCCGTCTATTTGCAGAAGCTGGAATTCCAAGGTTTGGACGAGCAGTTCCTGAATATGCTGGCCGATGTGCTGCATAAGGACGACGAAGGCTTTGCGTTCGGCATTGCCTGCGAGGATGACGTGACGGGCAAGCTGTCCCTGAATACGGGCGTCATTCGTTATGACGGACGCGGAGAAGGCGCGGATCGGGCTGCGGAACTCAAGCTGAATATCCGCTTTCCGGCAACGGTAGACGGAGCGGCCCATCGGGATTTGCTCGTGCGCCGGATCGAGCAGTTCGGCTGGCAAACCGTCGAGGTTGAGCTTTCGAACGCGCATCACGTGCCGAAGAATCATCCGTTTATTCAGACGCTGCAGCGGGTATACAGCGAGATGACCGGAACCGAAGCGGAGCTTTTGACGTCGGGCGGCGCGACATACGCGCGGACGATGTCGAGCGGCGTTGCTTTCGGACCGTTGTTCCCCGGACGCCAAGCGACGTATCACGAAGTGGACGAGCATGCGTGGATCGACGATCTGCTGCTTGCATCGGCCATCTATGCCAAAACATTGTACGAGCTGGCGAAATAATTACCGCAAAGCGGGGATTCGCTTCGGAGCTTTTTCCGAACCAATGATATAAGTCTAAAGGAGAACGACGAAGATGATACTTGAAGTTATTGCTACGACGGTGACCGAAGCCAAAGCCGCCCAAGCGGGCGGCGCGAATCGGATCGAGCTGATTACGGCCATCAAGGAAGGCGGGCTGACGCCTAGTCTGGGCTTGGTGGAAGAGGTCGTCAAAGCCGTCACGATTCCTGTGAACGTGATGATTCGGCCGCACAGCCACTCCTTCGTCTACGATGCCGACGACGTGCGCACGATGCAGCGGGATATTCGCCTCATCCGCGAGACGGGGGCGCATGGCATCGTCGTTGGCGCGTTGACGAAGGAAGGCGCGATCGACGTGCCGAGCCTGGAGCTGTTTTTGGAGCAGGCGGGAGACATGTGGGTGACGTTCCACCGTGCGATCGACGAGGCGGCGAGCTTGACGGAAGCGCTGAACATTCTGCTGCGATATCCGCAGATTAAGGCAGTCTTGACGTCCGGCGGCAAACCAAGCGTGCTGGATGCGGTCTCCGAGGTGAAGCAGCTCGTCGAGCAAAGCCGCGGGTCGCAGCTCTCCATCCTGGCGGGAAGCGGCCTGAGCCTGGATGCGGTCGAAGCGTTCGTCCGCGCAACCGGCGTGCCGCAGGTGCACTTCGGCACGGGCGTCCGCGTCCGCGGCGGAGCGCTGGAACCGATCGATCCGGAAAAAATCAAGGCGGTTCAGGCTGCGCTGGCGCGTGCTTCCGCTGGGTAAACCTGCATTTTGATATATCATATCCAATAAAATATAGCTGGAATCGAATATGATATCAAAAAATGATCTGATTTTTCGTAAAAGATATATCTATTGTTTACATGCATTCAAATCAATCATATAATAGAACTGAGTATTCGGACGCTGGATACGTGTGTCTGGACGGAGAAAACCGTTTTTTAACTTTCATATCTCCGACACTCCGATATACTCAGTTGTTGACAAAAGACATATCAAATTTCCTTTGTGGGAAGTGATAAGCTTTGGATAACAACAAACCGCTTTATAGCGTTATTTATGATCATTTGAAGGAACAAATCGAAAGCGGCCATTATGCCGCCGATCAGCAGCTGCCTACGGAAACGGAATTGGCCGACATGTTTCAAGTCAGCCGGATCACATCGAAACGTGCGCTGAGCGAGCTTGAACGGGATGGATACATCGTGCGCAGAAGGGGCAGCGGCAGTTATGTGAAGCCGAAATCGGAACGCAAGCCTTTGCAGTTTTCCGAACCGGGAGCGCTTTCCGTTGTTCATCCATCGCCGGGGCAAAGGCCGAAAATCGTTGCGATGGTGCTGCCTTTTACCGATTCCACCGGGTTAACGGGTTACATCCGCGGCGCCTCGGATTATTTGGATGAAACGGGTTATTATTTGAGCATCCATACGACCTCCGAAAATCCGTATAAAGAACGCGAGCATCTGGAAACGTTGCCGAGTAAAGGCATCAGCGGCATTATTTTTTACCCGATCGAAGACATTAAAAATTTGGCTGCCGTCCACAAGCTGTATATGGACCGGTTCCCGATCGTCACGATCGACAAGTATTACGAATGCCTGCCGGTCGCAAGCGTCGTATCGGACAATTTCGGCGGGGGATATGCCGTCACGAAGCGGCTGATCGAGCTCGGACACCGAAAGATCGCCTTTATATCCAGCGTGAGCATCGAGTCGACGACGTCGGTGCGCAATCGTTACTACGGCTATTGCCGGGCGCTGCGGGACGGCGGTCTGACGATCGAATCCGATTTGGTCGTATTGGATTTCGTCCAGCAAACCGTAGGCGATACGGAACGGAAATTTCTTCGGAAGCAGCTTGAACGGCTGCTGCAGTTAAAAATTACGGCGGTGCAGGCGGAAAACGATCTGCTGGCCATCGATCTGTTAAAGACGGCGCTTGAGCTTGGCCTCAAGGTGCCGGAGGATTTATCGATCGCCGGATTCGACAATAACGAGATCAGCAGACATCTCGATATTCCGATGACGACGGTCGAGCAAAATTTTTATGCGATTGGACGAAAAGCGGCAGAAATGATCGTGCGTTCAATCGAATCGAATGAAATCATAGAAGAAAAAATCGTCATGCCGGTCAAGCTGATCGAGCGTCCGTCCATCGGACCGGTTTAAGTGGCGGCATTGCAGGATGAGGGGGCACATTCGTGTTTTTAACCGGATCAAAAATCGAAGCTAGAATTCGGGAAATCGCAGGATACCGTTATAGGGATTCCATTAAGATTCCCGGATTTCGGATGATTGTGGATGAAGCTGGGGAAATCGGCGCAAAGCCGCCCGGAGCGGGAGAAGGATCGACAATTACGACGGGAGAGCGCTGGAAAGGCCGCGATTTGTATGTTTGGCTGACGGCTTCGGTAGACATCCCCGCAGCTTGGGCCGGCCGCAAAGCGCTCGGGCGTTTCGATTTCGGCAATACCGGGGGCGGCAACAACTCCGGTTTTGAATCGTTATTATATTTGAACGGTCAGCCTTACCAAGGCGTAGACTCCAATCATAAAGAGGTTTTCCTTCCGGAAGCTGCAGCAGGCAGCGCCTATGCCTTCGATTTCCGCTTGTGGTCGGGGCTTGAAGGGGGCGGACATCCGGCGGATCAAGAGCACGAAATCAAGCTGGCCGAGGTTTGCTGGCTGGACGAGACGATCGACGACTTGTATTACACGGCTTGGGCCGCATACGACACGACGCGCGTGTTGGATGCGAACGATCCGAACCGGGTGCAGCTGACGGCGGCGCTCGATAAGATGCTTCGTCTGATCGATTGGTCGCGTCCGGGTTCGGATGCGTTTTACGAATCACTGTACGCGGCGCATGCCGACCTGAACGAACGCCTCGCGGCGATGGAGAAGCATCACAACGTAACGGTGCAGTGCATCGGGCATACGCATATCGACGTAGCGTGGCTGTGGAGATTGAAGCATACGCGGGAAAAATGCGCCCGGTCGTTCTCGACCGTACTTCGTCTGATGGAGCGGTTCCCGGAATACGTCTTCCTGCAAACGCAGCCGCAGCTGTACGAATACGTAAAGAACGATTATCCGGAGCTGTACGAGAAAATTCGCGAGCGCGTGGCCGAAGGACGCTGGGAAGCCGGCGGGGGCATGTGGCTTGAAGCGGATTGCAACTTGACGAGCGGCGAGTCGCTCGTTCGCCAATTGCTCGTCGGCACGCGATTCCTGCGTAACGAATTCGGCGTAGAATGCCGCTACTTGTGGCTGCCGGACGTGTTCGGCTACAGCTGGGCGCTGCCGCAAATTTTGCAAAAGTCGGGCATCAACACGTTCATGACGACGAAGATCAGCTGGAACCAGTACAACCGGATGCCGCACGATACGTTCCGCTGGCGCGGCATCGACGGCACCGAGGTGATGACCCATTTCATCACGACGCCGGAGCCGTGGTCGCAGCCGGGATCGTGGTTCTACACGTACAACGGGCAAATTACGGCGAAGACGGTCAAAGGCATTTGGGACGGCTACCGCGACAAGGAAATCAACCAGGAGCTGCTGCTGTCGTACGGCTACGGCGACGGGGGCGGCGGGGTTAACCGCGAAATGCTCGAAATGCGCCGCCGGTTCGACCGCATGCCGGGCATGCCGCACGTGACGACCGGTACAGCCGACTCGTTCTTCCAAGGGCTTCAAGAACGCGTGGCGGAAACCGACAGTTATGTGCACACATGGGACGGCGAGTTGTATCTGGAATATCACCGCGGCACATATACAAGCCAAGCCTATAACAAGTTGATGAACCGCAAGCTGGAGCTGCTGTACCGCGAGACGGAATGGCTCGGCTCGCTGCAAGCGGCGCTGAACGGAAGCTGGGCGGGCTACCGCCAATCGGAGCTGACCGAAGGCTGGAAAATCATCCTGCGCAATCAGTTCCACGACATCATTCCGGGATCGTCGATCCGCGAGGTATACGAGGACAGCACGATCGAATACGCCGAAGCGGAAGCGATCGGCAAGGATGCGTGGACAGCGGCAGCGAGCGGCGTAGTAGCCGGTACGGTTGCGGCTGAAGGGCAATCGTTCACCGTATTGAACTCCGCTTCGTGGGAGCGCGGCGACCTTGTTCGGATCGACGCATCGGCGGGCATGGAGTCCGGTACTTGGCTCGCCGCCGACGGCAGTGCGCTTCGCGCGCAGCGTTCCGGCGACAGCTGGCTCGTTGCCGATACGGGCGTACCGTCGCTTGGCCTGACGACGATCACGTTCCAAGCCGGCGCTGCCGGATCGGCTGAGGAGCCTGCGTTTGCACCGCTTGCGAGCGGCATCAATACGCCGCATTACGAAATCGAGTGGAACGCGAACGGCCAGCTGACGCGCGTGTACGACATCGAGAACGGCCGCGAAGTGCTCGCTTCCGGCGAGCGCGGCAACGTGCTGCAAGTGTTCGAGGATAAGCCGCTGGCGCACGACGCGTGGGATATCGATTTGTTCTACCAGGAGAAGATGGAAGAGGTTGCGGCGCTGCAATCGGCGGAAGTGATCGAGAACGGCGCGCTGCGTGCCGTCGTCCGGTTCAAGTGGACGTACAAGGATTCGACGATTACGCAGGAGATGACGGTGTACGCGGACAGCCGCCGGATCGACTTCCGCACGGAAGCCGACTGGCATGAACGCCGCCGACTGCTGAAAGCCGCGTTCCCGGTTGCGATCCGCGCAACGGAAGCGACGTACGACATTCAATTCGGCAACGTGAAGCGTCCGACGCATTGGAACACAAGCTGGGATTACGCGCGGTTCGAAACGGTCGGGCACCAATGGGCCGACCTATCCGAGCGCGGATACGGCGTCAGCTTGCTGAACGATTGCAAATACGGCTATGACATCAAGGACAACGTCATGCGTTTGTCGCTGATCAAATCGGCCGTATACCCGGATATCGAGGCCGATCAAGGCCATCACCAGTTCACGTATTCGCTGCTGCCGCACCGCGGCGATTGGCATGTAGGCGGCACGGTGCGCGAGGCTTGGGAGCTGAACAACCCGCTGACGCACGTGCGCGGAGCGCTTGACGGCGATTCGAAGAAGTTGTCGCTGTTCGCGATTTCGTCCGCCAACGTTGTCGTCGACGCGGTCAAAAAAGCCGAGGACGAGAACACGCTTGTACTGCGCGTGCATGAATTTGCAGGCGGACGCGAGAAAGTCGTCGTTACGAGCGATCTGGCGATCGAGTCCTGGACGGCGTGCAATCTGCTCGAGCAGCCGATCGGCGACAAGACGGCGAGCGATCGTCTGGAATTTACGATCAACCCGTACGAAATTTTGACTTTCCTGATCGACCTGAAGAAGTAAAACGTTAATGATAACGATAGGCGGGTAAACGGTAGCGAAATCTGTGATTCCTCGAGATGACTCTTTAGCGCACATGGAGAAATAACGGGAAAAGGTACAGTTAAAATTTGAGGAAAACACGTTCTGAGGAAAATAACTGGATAATGTGTAGTTAAATTGTCCTCTTTTCTCAAAAGAATTGATCTTCCTTCAAAATAGATGCAGTTTTTCCTGTTATTCTCCAAAAGCTAAGATCAATGAAATTAAGGACATGTTTTACAGTTGTTTACCGTTTACCCCCTAGCATCCGGTTTTGACATACGAAAGGAGCACATTCCCTTGTCCAAATTACCTCTCGCGGTTCAGCAGGCGCTTTCCGAAATGGAGACGAAGCTGGCCCAT
The DNA here is from genome assembly GCF_056120465.1 of Paenibacillus sp. sgz302148. Lineage (NCBI taxonomy): Bacteria > Bacillati > Bacillota > Bacilli > Caryophanales > Paenibacillaceae > Paenibacillus > Paenibacillus sp. sgz302148. The sequence goes on along the minus strand of NZ_JBVYOJ010000012.1, from coordinate 162,106 downwards.
AACCCGAAGCTCGCACAAATGTTCAAAAATTGCTTCCCGAACACGCTGGAGACGACGACCCGCAAGCTGGAAGACGGAACCTCGTTCGTATTCACCGGCGACATCCCGGCGATGTGGCTGCGCGATTCGAGCGCGCAAGTGCGTCATTATTTGCCGCTTGCGGCACAGGACGAAGAGCTGCAGCAAATCATCGAAGGCTTGGTCAAACGCCAAATCATGTGCATTCATATCGATCCTTACGCCAATGCGTTCAACGATGAGCCGAACAACAAGCGTTGGGAGACCGATTTTACCGATATTAACCCTTGGGTTTGGGAGCGCAAATACGAAATCGACTCGCTTTGCTATCCGATCCAATTAAGCTACTTGTACTGGAAAGAAACCGGCAAAACCGGCATGTTCGACAAGCAGTTCCAACGCGCGGCCCATCTGATCGTGGAGCTGTGGAAGACGGAGCAGCGCCATTTCGAGCTGTCGCAATACCGTTTCGCCCGCGTCAACTGCCCGCCGACGGACACGCTTCGCAACAACCGTATGGGCATGCCGGTCAACTATACGGGCATGACTTGGTCGGGCTTCCGTCCGAGCGACGACGCTTGCACGTTCGGCTACCTGATTCCGGCGAACATGTTCGCGGTTGTCGTCTTGCGTTACTTGGAAGAAATCGCACGCGATATTTTCGACGATCAGGATCTTGAGCTGAAAGCGAAGCTGCTGCGCGACGATATCGACTACGGCATTCAAAATTACGGCATTTACCGCCACCCGAAATACGGCAAAATTTACGCTTACGAAACGGACGGCTTCGGCAACTACAACCTGATGGACGACGCGAACGTGCCTAGCTTGCTGTCGATTCCGTACCTAGGCTACGTGTCGGCGGACGATCCGATTTACCAAAATACGCGCAAATTCATTTTGAGCGAAGAAAATCCGTACTTCTACGAAGGGACGGCGGCCAAAGGGATCGGCAGCCCGCATACGCCGAAAAACTACATCTGGCATATCGCCTTGTCGATGCAGGCGCTGACGTCGACCGATCCGCAGGAAATCGCCATGCTCGTGAAGCTGCTGACTGAAACGGACGGCGGTACGGGCTACATGCACGAAGGCTTCAACGTGGACGATCCGGCTCAATTTACGCGGGAATGGTTCGCATGGTCGAACAGCTTGTTCGCAGAGCTGATTTACAAGCTTGCGAAGTCGGGACAGATTTAATTCGCTTCTGGAGGAACAGCATATATGCAAAATAAAAAGACGGCGCATATCATTTCGCACACCCACTGGGACCGCGAATGGTATTTGCCTTACGAAAAGCATCACATGATGCTCGTCGATTTGATGGACGTCTTGCTGGAGACGCTTGAGAACGATCAAGAATACCGCAGCTTCCATCTCGACGGGCAAACGATTATTTTGGACGATTATTTGCAGGTCCGCCCCGACAAACGGGAAGCGCTGGAGCGGTATATTCGCGAAGGGCGCATTCATATCGGACCTTGGTATATCCTGCAGGACGAATTCCTGACGAGCAGCGAGGCGAACCTGCGTAACCTGCTTGTCGGCCATCAGGACGCACGGACGTTCGGCAGCGCGATTTCGAAGCTGGGCTACTTCCCGGATTCGTTCGGCAACATGGGCCAGGCGCCGCAAATTTTGCAGCAGGCGGGCATCGATGCGGCCGTGTTCGGACGCGGCGTGAAGCCGACCGGCTTCAACAACGTCGTCAGCGAAGCGGACAGCTTCGAATCGCCGTATTCGGAGATGATGTGGCGCTCCCCCGACGGCTCCGAGGTGCTCGGCATCCTGTTCGCCAACTGGTACAGCAACGGCAACGAAGTGCCGGCAAATCGCGAGGAAGCGCTTGACTATTGGCGCAAAAAGCTGGATAGCGCCGGGAAGTTCGCTTCGACGCGGCACCTGCTGTTCATGAACGGCTGCGATCACCAGCCGATTCAGCGCGACCTGTCCGAGGCGATTCGCCTGGCGAACGAGCTGCATGACGACGTCGAGTTCGTGCATTCGAATTTCGACGACTACGTGAAGCAAGTGAAAGAAGAGCTGCCGAGCGACCTCGCGGTCATCGACGGCGAGTTGCGCAGCCAGCGGACCGACGGCTGGGGAACGCTCGTCAATACGGCGTCGTCCCGCATCTATCTAAAGCAGATGAACCAGACGAGCCAATCGCTGCTGGAAAAAGCGGCCGAGCCGCTCGCCGCGTATGCGTATATGCTGGGAGAGGCGTACCCGCACCATAAGCTGAAATACGCGTGGAAAACGCTGATGCAGAACCATCCGCACGACAGCATTTGCGGCTGCAGCGTGGACGAAGTTCACCGCGAGATGGAAACGCGCTTCGCGAAGAGCAAGCATGTCGCGGAAGCGATCATCGACGGCAGCGCGACGGCGATCGCGGACAAGGTCGATACGAGCCGTTTCGCCGCATGGGGCGACGATGCAGCGCCGGTTGTCGTGTTCAATACGTCCGGATGGTCGCGCAGCGGCGTCGTGACGGTGGAGGTCGACGTGAAGCGGGTTTATTTCCGCGAAGGCATCGGCTTCGACGAGATGCGCAGACGCGTCAAAGCCGAGCCGCTTGAAGGCAAAACGCTCATCGATGCGGCAGGCCGCCCGGTTGCCTATACGATGGAGGATCTGGGCTTGCAGTTCGGCTACGATTTGCCGGATGACAAGTTCCGCCAGCCGTATTTCACCCGCCGCGTGAAGCTGACGTTCGAAGCGGAGCAAGTGCCTGCGCTCGGCCTCAAAACGTACGCATTCGTCACCGCGAAAGAAGCAGCAGCTCCTGCCGCCGCATCGCTTCTGGCGGACGGCCGGACGCTGGACAATGCGCATCTGACGGTTCGCATCGCGGACGACGGCTCGCTGAGCCTGACGGACAAAGCAAGCGGACAAACGTTTAACGGTTTGCTCGTTTATGAAAATTCCGGCGATGTCGGCAACGAATATATGTATAAACAAGCTTATGAAGGTGTGCCGTTGACTACCGCGGGGCTTCCTGCGACAATCTCGGTCGTTGAAAATACGCCGTACCGCGCCTCGTTCGAAATCGTTCACGAGTGGTCGATTCCGGCAAGCGCCGACGAGAAGCTTGCGGAGGAAATGCAAGAGCTTGTCTGGTTCACGAACCGGAAATCGAAACGTTCGGAGCGCATGGTGCCGTTTACGATCCGCACTGTCGTCAGCCTGGAACGGAACGGCAAGGCCGTATCGGTGCAAACGAGCTTTAACAATGCGGCCAAGGATCACCGCTTACGGGCGTTGTTCCCGACCGACCTGACGGCAGATGTGCATGCCGTGGACTCGATCTTCGAGATTGCGAAGCGCGCCAACACGCCTGCACAGGAATGGCTCAATCCGGATTATTCGCATCATCAGCAAGCGTTCGTCAGCGTCAGCGACGGCAAAGCGGGGCTGACGGTCGCGAACTTCGGCTTGCCAGAATACGAGGTGCTGCGCGACGGCCGCAATACGATTGCGCTGACACTGCTGCGCGCGGTCGGCGAGCTGGGCGACTGGGGCTTGTTCCCGACGCCGGAGGCGCAATGCCTTGGCGAGAACACGGTGCAGTTCCAGATCATTCCGCATCGCGGTGATGTCGTGGAATCCGGCGCTTACGCACAGGCGTATCAGTTCCAGACGCCTTGGACGGTGAAGCAAACGGCGGTTCGCGCAGGCTCGCTACCTGCGGAGCACGCCGCGCTCGAGTGGAACGGCGAAGCCGTGGCATTCTCGACGCTCAAAGCATCGGAGGAAACCGGCGACGTTGTCGCGCGTTGGTTCAGCGTATCCCGCGAGCCGAAGCAGCTGTCGTTTGGCCTAAAGGCGGCATCGGCCGCGAAGGTGTACGCGAGCAACGTGCTGGAGGAGCAGCTGTCCGCTGCGGTACAGGACGGTGCAGGACGCGTACAATCCGTCGTCGATCCGGCGAAAATCGTATCCTACACCTTGAGCTTGAAATAGCACTCATCGATTCATCGATTTTTACTTCGCGGGGCGGTTAATACCGGAGGGGGCAACCCCTCCTTGCCTTCGTGGAGTAAATTTATACATAATTTAGAAATGAAAGCGGTGACAAAATGAAGCTGCAATCGATTTTTCCGTTTCGGCGTTCGGTCGGAGCCAAGCTGTTCATTCTTTTCTTCGTCACGATCGTGACGCTGGTCGTTGGCCTAGGCGCCGTCTCTTACAGCATCTCGAAAAGCATCGTGAAGGACAAGCTGGCCGAGTCGACGCTGCAAACCGTGACGCAGACGGGAGATAAGCTGGAATCGTACATGCAGGATTTTCAGGACTTGTCGATGCGGGTATCGCTTGATACCGACGTGCAGGAAGGGATTCAGAAGCTAGCCTCCTCAAGCGACGTCGAAGTCAGCAGCAAAGCGCGGGAGCAAGTTTCCACGGCGATGGGGAATTATTTTTCGCTGAACCGGTCCTTGCAGGCGATGGCCTTGTACGATCCGAAAGGGGCTCTTCTGACGGGTACGGGCGCCAGTTCTTTTATTTTGCAGGTTGGTGATCAGTCGTGGTTCACCAAAACCGTGGAAGCGAACGGCAAAGCGGTTTGGCTTGATTCCAAAGTCGGCGGGCTTGTCAACGCGAAGGTGCCTAGCTTCGGCTTAGCCCGCGTGCTGCGGGATTCCAAAACGACGGAAATTTCCGCGGTGCTGCTGTTTGAGATCAAGCTGGACTCACTTTCTTCACAGCTTGCTTTGCTGAAGCTAGGGGAATCGGCTGAGCTGTACGTCGTCGGAGGCCAGAAAAAAGCGATCTATGCAAGCGACAAAAAACAAATTGAGCAAGCTTCGCCTGCCTATCTTGAGGCCGCTGCGGAACCTTCGTTTTTCGCGCAAGATGCAGGAGGCGAATCGCGTCTTGTCGTACAGTACCCTCTGAAATCGAACGGCTGGCGTTTATTCGGAACGGTTGCCGAAAAAGAACTTACCGACGAAACGACGAAAATTTTTACGGCGACGTGGGTGACGGCAATTGTCGCCTTGCTGATTGCGGCGGTGATCGGCGTACTTGCGATGCGGATCATTTCGCGGCCGCTGCAGCAGGTGCGCCATCTGATGCAAGAAGGAGCGGAAGGCAAGCTTTCCGTGCGGGCGAGTATGCGGCGCCGGGATGAAATGGGGCAGCTGGCCGACAGCTTCAACAACATGATGGAGCAAATTACCGGACTCGTCCGGCAGTCCAGACAGTCCGCGCACGCGGTCTTGACGACATCCGGGGAGCTGCACGGGGCTTCGGGAAAAACATCGCAATCGGCGCAGCACATCGTCAAGGCGACCGAGGAAATTGCGGCCGGCGCGTCGAGCCTTGCCCTCGAATCGGAGAAAGGCTATTCGCTCACGCACGATATGGGCGAGCATATGAAGCAAATGGTCGAAGCGAACGATACGATGGACCGGTATGCGCATGAGGTGCTGGAAGCGGGCGAACAAGGCGTTTCGCAAATGCAGGGCTTGATTGCCGATACGTCGGTCATGGAAAACATGATCCGTTCCGCCGTAGACAAGGTCGAGCAGCTGAAGGGAAGCGCCGTTTCGATTCGGCGCATCGTGCTTGTGCTGGACAATATGATGAAGCAAACGAACATATTGTCGTTGAACGCGGCCATCGAGGCGTCCCGCGCAGGCGCGGCCGGCAAAGGCTTTATGGTTGTCGCGGACGAAATCCGCAACCTGGCCGACCAATCGAAGCAAGCGATTCAAGAGGTCGGCGCGGTCGCCGAGCAAATCCAAAGCGAAATCGGCGATAGCGTCGAAGCGCTGTCGAAGGCGTATCCTTTCTTCCAGCGTCAAGCAACGTCCGTGCAGGATGCCGGCGCTACGTTCCGTCAGGTGCAGCAGCATATGGAGCGATTTATCGGCCAGCTGAACGAGGTCAACCGTTATGTGCAAAGCTTGAACGAGTCACAGCATATTTTGGCGGCGTCGATGAGCAATGTGAGCGCGTTTGCCGAGCAGTCGTCGGCGACGACCGAGGAGGTCGTGGCGCTGTCGGCGGAACAGTCGCACGTCAGCGACCGGCTTGTGCAGCTATCCAAGGAACTGCAGGACGTGTCGCAGTCGCTTGAGCAGTCTTTTGCCAAATTCGAGCTTTAACATCAACGTACATACATATTTCGAAAAAGGCGGGTCTGAACATGAGTATCATGTTTGGATTTGCCTTTTTTTTGTTGGGGCTGCCCAACAATACCTGAACACGCGCAAAATGTTCGGAATCCTCGTTTTTCTGTTTGGATTTGCCTAGAAATATTCCATGCGACCTAAAGCTTTGTTAGAATGAAAGAGTCAATTCATAGGAACTTATTGGTAACGACTGGGGACGTAATTTTTATAACGAAACGATGAGAGGAAGAATATCGATGGAGCTGTATAAAAGTCGCGTTTTTACGGAGCCGCACGGATTTACCGCGGGTATCGAAGGTCCGGGCTGCGACCGTGAAGACAACCTGTATGCCGTCAATTACGAAAGGCAGCATACGATCGGCAAAGTAACGCCGCAAGGCGAGGCCAGCGTGTTCCTTGAACTTCCGAACGGCAGCATCGGCAACGGCATCCGCTTTAACCGCGAAGGCGACATGTTCATCGCCGATTATACGAACCACAATATTTTGCGCGTCGACATGCGTACCCGCGAAATTCGCGTTCATGCGCACGAGCCGGCGATGAACCAGCCGAACGATATTTGCATCGCGCAGGACGGCACCTTGTTCGCGAGCGACCCGAACTGGGGAGACAGCACCGGGCAGCTGTGGCGAATCGATACGGACGGGCGAGTGACGCTGCTCGAAAGCGGCATGGGGACGACGAACGGCATCGAAGTAAGCCCGGACGGTACGCGGCTGTACGTGAACGAGTCGGTGCAGTGCAACGTCTGGTGCTACGATTTGAGCCCCGGCGGCGACGTGAGCAACAAGCGGCTGCTGCATCATTTTCCCGATTACGGGATGGACGGGATGCGTTGCGACACTGCCGGCAATTTGTACATCACCCGGTATGGCAAAGGCACGGTCGCCATGCTTTCGCCCGAAGGCGAGCTGCTGCGGGAGATCGAGCTGTTCGGCAAAAACTGCACGAATCTGACGTTTGCGGGCGAGGACGGCTGTACCTGCTACGTGACCGTAGCCGACCAAGGCAACGTCGAGATGTTCCGCGTGGAGACGCCGGGCCGCTGCTGGGCGATGTGGCGGTAACTCGAAGTGTATTGGAGCGCGGGGACATGTTCTTTCCGTTTCGGATGGAGCCATTGTCACCGGGTTATTTTCGAAATCTATAAAAGTACGTACGTTCCCCTTTAACGAACTATGATATAATATCGGCATTAGAGTGTTTGAAAGGAGAGAATAGGATGACGTCCGATAAAAAACGGGACCGCATACGAGAAAACCCGGTCACTTATGAAATTTATGCCTCCTTGCCGGATGATGGCAACCGTTATGAAATTGCGGACGGCGTATTGGAATTGATGAGCCCGGGGCCGAGCGTGCCGCATCAATTCATCAGCGGTGAGATCCTTCAGCTATTGAAGCAAAGCTGCAGAGAGCATTTTTTGATCATAAGCGCGCCGGTCGACGTCATTCTTTCCGATACCGAAGTACGGCAACCGGATTTAGTCATGATACACCGCTCACGAATATCCATCGTTCAGCACCATGGAATCGTAGGCTCACCCGACCTCATTGTCGAGATCCTGTCTCCTTATTCCCGTAAGCGCGACAAAGTGCATAAAATGAAGGCGTATGCCCGATACGGCGTCCCCGAATATTGGGTGATCGACCCTGCGAGCCAAACGTTGGAGCAATTCGTGCTGCACGACAAAACATATGAGTTGGCCGACGTATACGCCGAAGACGAGCCGATCCGTTCATCGAAGGCGACATGCGCCAATTTTACGATGAACGATATTTTTTCGCGAATTCCCGAACTGCCGGAACATTGAAGCTAAGCCCCTGGCATCGCCGCTATCGTTGAACGATGCGATTCGGCCGAAAAGTATAAAAAGACGGCGGAATCCTTAAAAGACAGGGCTGTGGGCGAACGCTATAATGTAGGTTGCTGAGCGGTCAATCCGTGCTGGCAATCCAAGGTGGCAAAGGAGTTTTGATCATGAAAATGGGCAACGGCACACACGTTTACGATATTGCGGAGGGTTGGGCAAAGCTCCCTTCAGGCGTTGAGTTCGGTTACACGCATGGCGTCGTGACGGACTCGCAGGATCGGGTTTACGTTTTTAATATGAGCAAGCATGCGGTCGTTGTGTTCGATCGCGAGGGCAATTATTTGAATTCGTGGGGAGAGGCGTTTGCGGAGGGCGCGCACGGCATGCTGCTGAACCGCGAAGGCGAACAGGAATTTTTGTATTTGGTTGACGTCCATCGCAGCATCGTCGTCAAAACAACGCTGGACGGCCGGGAGCTGTTGACGATCGGAACGCCCGATCTGCCGAACGTCTACGATGCGGAGCGGAAGTATGTGCCGACGGACGTTGCGGTTGCACCGAACGGGGATATTTATGTGTGCGACGGATACGGACAAAGCTGGATCCACCACTACCGCGCCGACGGTTCGTACATCCGCTCGTGGGGCGGCAAAGGATCGGAGCCCGGACAACTCGACTGCCCGCATGGCATTTCGGTCGATACACGTGGTGAGGAGCCGGTGTTGTACGTGGCTGACCGCTCGAACAAGCGGATCCAAATTTTCACGATGGACGGCGAGCATATTCGATTCGTTACGGATGAGATGAACGGTCCGTGCTCGTTCTTTCAATATAACGACGAGCTGTATTTGCCGGATTTGTTCAGCCGGGTTACGATCCTGGACAAAAACGACCGATTGATCGTGCACCTGGGCACCGGCGACGGGTATAAGAAAGAGGGTTGGCCGAACCATCCGGCATCGGAACTCGAAGTTGACAAGTTCAATTCGCCGCATGGCATTTGCGTCGATTCCCGCGGCGACGTTTACGTCGTCGAATGGATCAGCTACGGCCGCGTCACCAAATTGATTCGCAATCGCTAAAACGCCGATTGCGAAGTAGAAGTCAACTGCAAACAAGCCTCCGAGTTCGCTCGGAGGCTTGTTCTTGGTTGTTGCGCGGATTTCCTAATTCGCTCGCATGTAAGCACTCATTCCGCTGCAATTGTAGATTCGTCGCCAAACTAACCAATGACCGGAAAACATACATTTTATTCGTCGAAAATGAATGTGCGAAATAATAACTGGAAAACATGCATGTGATTCGTCGGAAATGAATGTGCGAAAAAATAACTGGAAAACATGCATGTAATTTGTTGGAAATGTATGAGCGAAAACAATTAACTGGATTTTATGTATTTATTTTTCGAAGAAATCCGGAATTTTAAGTTTTTCGAGCAAATTAGATGCAGGAAATCCAGTTATTTTTGCGATTTGAGGCTGGATTGCTGGAAATAACTGCACCTTTTGTAGTTATTACAAGAAGACAATGGTTACCTTTCCTCGAGCCCAAGCCCAGGTTCNTTGCGATTTGAGGCTGGATTGCTGGAAATAACTGCACCTTTTGTAGTTATTACAAGAAGACAATGGTTACCTTTCCTCGAGCCCAAGCCCAGGTTCTGCAAAAATCCACTATTCTCCGTCCGAGCCCATGCCTATCTCCACGTGCCGCGCGGCGCAACGCGCCCGCATGCCGCCAAGCGGCGCCCCCGCGCCGCGCAACGCGCCCGCGAACCGCCAAGCGGCACCCCCGCGCTGCGCAACGCGCCCGCGAGCCGCCAAGCGGTGCCCTCGCGCTGCGCATCGCGCCCGCGAGCCGCCAAGCGGTGCCCTCGCGCTGCGCAACGCGCCCGCGAGCCGCCAAGCGGTGCCCCCGCGCTGCGCATCGCGCCCACGTGCCACCAAGCGGCACCCCCGCGCTGCTCATCGCGCCCGCGAGCCACCAAGTGGCGCCCCCCTTTGCTGCGCTATGCGCCCGCGTACCGCGGCATTCGCAGCGGCTCCTTGCCGAGCTCAGCCCAGATGTACTTCAGCATCAGCTCGGCCTTCAAGGCCGCGGACCCGGGATCGTCCCACAGGTTGTTCAGCTCGCCAGGATCCTCCTGCAAATCGAACAGCTCGCCGTACGTCTGGTTGTAGTAGACGGTCAGCTTGTAGCGTTCGTTCACGTACGATCGCTGGTGGATCACCGTCGGCTGATGCCGGTATTCGCAGATGATATGATCCCGCGCTTGCGCTTGCTGGCCGAGCCAGACTTGGCTTTGGTCCACGCCCGCCATCGTGATCGGTACCGGCAGCCCGGCGAATTGAAGGAACGTTGGCGCGAGATCGACGAGCGATTGCATGCTGCCGCTCACGGCTCCGCTTGCAACCTGCCCGGGATAACGCACGATAAACGGCAGCTTCAGCAAATCCTCGTAGTGGAACCCGCCTTTGTCCTGCAGCCCATGCTGGCCGAAGAAGTGGCCGTGGTCGGTCGTGAAGACGACGATCGTGTTGTCGGCAAGTCCGAGCTCGTCGAGTTTGTCCAAGATTTTGCCGATATATTTGTCCATTAGGCTGACCATCGCATAATAAACGGCGACCAGCTTCTTGCGGTCTTCATCCGATACATTGGCATGGGAAAAGTGGCCCAGGTTGCCGATGTGCGTTTCTCTCCATGGCGAGAAGTCCGGATTTGCTTCTTGCGTCAAGCGGAAGTGCGGAGGATTGCGATCATGCTCCCCCTGCACGACGGACGGAATCGTCAGCTTCTCCGGATCATACATCGTATCCCACGGCTCCGGAACCAAATAATCCGGATGCGGGTCGAAGAAGCTCGACCAGAGGAAGAAGCTTTCGCCGCTTTCTTTGTACTGTTCGAGCAAGGCATTGGTCCGTTCCGCAATCCACGTATCGTAATGGTATTCCTCTGGGATCGGCCACTTATATTTGATGCTTCGGTCCATCGTACCTGTCGGCGGCAGGAAGTAGTCGCGCCAATTGGCGCAACCTTTTTCCTCCATCCATAACGCATAGTGCTGTCCGACGTGCGCTTCATTCGTATGGTTGCGGGCCAGCTCGACGTGGTCGAAGCCGTAGAACGGACCATGAAACGTCCGCCAAAAATCGAGGTCCTGCAAAACCGGATAAGCTTCAATGGACGGATAGTCCTCGGTCGTCACCAGCGGCTGAAAATGCGCTTTGCCGACAAGCGCCGTCCGGTAGCCGGCATTTCCGAGGAGCTCGCCGACGGTCGTTTCGCTTTCCGGCAGCTTCGTTCCGATCGTCCATGCGCCGTGCTGGCTCGGATATTTGCCGGTAATGATCGAAGCCCGCGTCGGCGTGCAGGTCGGATTCGGGCAATAAGCCCGCGAGAAGGTCGTGCCTTCCCGGACGAGCCGATCAAGGTTCGGCGTCAATATTTCCGGATTGAATGCGCCAAGCGTGTTCCAATGCTGCTGATCGCTCGTTATGAGCAGAATATTAGGCCTGTTCATCGCTTAAATCCTCCCATTCGTAAAAAATCCCCCAAGCGCCGGCATGACAAGCGATTGGGGAATAGCTGCTACTATTGTACGCCGAGTTCGCCGCGGCTGTAAATCATCATCTGCTGTTCAAACAATTATTCAAACAACAAAGCCGGGACGCGCCCGTCGTAGACATCAGGGATCGAAAGTCCCAACGCACGCAGGACAACGGCCGCGGTGTCGTATATGCGAGCTTCGCCGAGCTGCGTGCCGGGCGCGATGCCGGGACCGCGGCAGCCCCAATAGATGAGCATATCGTTCGGATGGTCGCTACCGTGCGAATAATAGCCATAATCACCTGCGCCGCCATGATCCGTAGTCAGAATAATGAGGCTATCGCCCAGCAGTCCGGCGTCGCGAATCGCCTCCAGCAACGTGCCGATATGGCCGTCCGTAACGGTAATGACGTCCAAATATTCCTTGGAGCCGTAGCCGTATTTATGCCCGGCGGCATCGGGATCGCTGAATTCGACGAACATGATTTTGATATCCGTGTTGTTCCGAATATAGTCTGCGGCAACGGAGGCAAGCTCCGCATCGGGCAGCGAAACCTTATGAACGCCGATGCCTTCCTCGATAATGCCTCCGTTAATCGGCTGCCATTCGCTGAACGCCGCCAGCTTGCAATCCGGCCACGCTTGACGCGCCAGCTTCATAAACGACGGATAAGGCGAATCGTCCGGGTAAGGATGATTCGCAACGACATCGTTGTCGAGGCCGTGTTTGTCCGGCGTCACGCCGTGATGCAGCGCGCCCCAGCATTGCGCGCTGATGGACGGAAAAGCCGTTTGCGCCGAATACGTCGAAGCGCCTTCGCGGAACAAGCCGTCGATGTTCGGCGTTTCGGTCTGCCGCACGAAGGCTCCGGCGCCATCGGCTCCAATAATGAAAACGTGCTTAATAGGGGTCCCCATCGCTCGCTTACCCCTTCGTCACTTCCGCGCCGGAGAATAAGCCGGCCGGTACTTTGCCCTCATAATGCGCCGGTACTTCCAGTCCTAACGCATGAAGGGCAACCGCCGCAGTGTCTGCGATATGAACGCCTTCCAGCACTGCGCCTTTCGCGACGCCCGGCCCGTAGCATCCCCAGAAAATCGTCATGTCGAGCGGATGCGCCGATCCGTGCGAATAATAACCGTCGTCGCCACCGCCGCCATGGTCGGTCGTAATGATGATCAGCGTGTCGTCAAGAAGATTCTGTTCTTTGACGACATCGATGATTTTGCCGATATGGCCGTCGGTTTCCGCAACGACATCGAGAAACTCTTTGGAGCCGTATCCATACTTATGTCCGGCTCCGTCTGAATGATCGAACTGGAAGAACATCGCTTTAAAGTCCGGATTGGCGCGAATATATTGTACGGCTGCGTCAGCCAGCTCGGGATCGGGGAGCGAGACCTTCGTCGCTTCCGTCGAATCTTCGATGATGCCGAAGTTAATCGGCGACCAGCAGCTGAATGCGGCGATTTTGCCGTTCGGGAACGATTGCTTAATCGTTTTCAAAAATGAAGGATAGGGCGAGTCCTCCGGAAATTTGTGCTGTCCTGCAATATCGTTGTCGCGCCCGTGCTTTTCGGGGCTGACGCTGTGCAGCAGCGTTCCCCAGCATTGCGCGCTGATGGAAGGAAACGCGGTTTGCGCGGAATACGTCAAAACGCCGTCTTGCAGCAAAGCATGAATATTCGGTGTTTTGGCATCCTTCAAAAACGCGCCTACCCCGTCTAATCCGATTACGATAACCCGTTCGATATTTTTCCTCATATATCCCATCTCCCATGAAAACGAGTATGATTCCAATTTAATATAACCATAAAATTTAATAAAAAACAACACAAAACAATGAAAACCAAGTATAATGGGAATGAACAAGGATAAACGCCTGCGCCGCCCCAAACGGTGCATCGTTTACCGATAAATGAAGTCATGTATAGAGTGAAACGAAGGAAGGGAAAGACGGCAACATGGAAATTATCGCTACAATACTCGTAATATGCTCAGGATTAACGCATGCGGTATGGAATTTGTTTACGAAGAACAGCTTGAACAAGACCGCGTTTTTATGGTCGATCACGATCGTTTCTTGCGTGCTGCTGTTTCCGTATTTTGTCGTGGAAGCTTCGGACGTACCTCTAAGAGGCTGGCTGTTCATCCTGTTATCGATGGGTTTCCAAGCGGCGTACGGGTTGCTGCTGGTCAAAGCGTACACATTCGGCGACATGTCGCGGGTATACCCGATCATGCGCGGTACCGGCGCGATGCTCGTGCCGATCGTCAGCGTGCTTATCTTCAGCGAGTCGATGACGGCCATTGGCTGGCTGGGGCTGGCCTGTATCGTGTGCGGATTGTTCTCCATCAGCATCTTTGATTTGATTCGCAGCAGGCAATTCGACAAAATGACGCTGCATGCGATCGCCTTGGCTTTTATGGTTGGGTTATGCATAACCGGCTACACACTAACCGATAAAAAAATTCTCGAGTACATCTCGCCGATTGCCTTGATCGAGGTTTCCAACATCGGATATATTCTCGCTTTGTCGTATTTTACGTTTAAATCGAAAGCGCTGAAGCGGGAATGGCAGGCGAACTGGAAAACGATTTTGGTCGGCGCGATATTCTCGCCCGGATCCTACGTTCTGTTCTTGTTCGCGATGAATTTGTCTCCGTTGTCGCACATTGCTCCGATCCGTGAAATCGGCACCGTATTCGGCACGATTCTCGGTATTACGGTGCTCAAAGAGCAGCAAGGGATGCGCAGGATCGTCTTGTCCGCCGTCATCGCGTGCGGCATTATGACCATAGGCTTGTGGGGCAAATAAAGGAGCTAGTCGGCAACACGGATGGCGCGAATGACTTCGAGCGAATGAACATTTTGCATGCCGGATCAAAAAAGCTGTCGGGAACAAAGTGGTCCCTGACAGCTTTTCTTTCGTTTACGCCTCGCCCCGTAAAGCGCCGCCTTCTACGAATCCGGATGAGACAGCTTGTAATTCACCTCTTGGATCGCCTGCTGCAGTCCGAAAGCGTTGTAACGCTTCACGACGTCCTGCCACATCTTCACGGGATCGTCGCTGCTGATCGCCACCTTGGTCAAATCCTCCATCGGGTTGATCGCCAAGCCGAGCTTGTCTTTGTTCGGCGTCGACATCGAGATAATGGAGTACATGAACGGCGTGGCGCGCGCGTGGTTGAGCAGCCAGCGCATTTCTTCGAGGCAAGCCTGGATGTTCTTCTCGCCCAGATTGATTTTGTTGATATCGTCGAGCCGGTATGTCCGTTCGAGTCCCCAGGAGGCAAGGGAACGGAAGATTTCCGTCGACGGATACAGCTTCTGTATGCTGACCGGCTTGCCGGTCTTATCGTCTACCGGGCGCGTGATGATCAAATCTTCCTCGTCGCGCACGTAATCTTTGCCTTCGATGCCGTACCGGACGAGCATCTTGCCTTCCGGCGACAGCAAGTAATCGTACAGCTTCAGAATCCGGTCCATCTTTTTGTCGTCGATCTTCGCGCTGAAGTAGCTTTCCGTCCAATACGTCGGAGCGACGTAATAATAGCGGTAGCCGTCGCTCGCTTTCCATAGGTGCAATATTTTGACCGAGTCGTAAAAGTTTTTGTCCGGATTGTACTTGTTCCATAATTCCACGAGCCGGCTCATGCTGTCGGGCGTCGCCTTATAGGCGAGCGCAGCCGCTTTGCTCTGGGCGAATTTTTCCGTCGCGTCATCCTCTTTCATGACGAAGAAATCGTTGTCGAGCGCGCCGTCCGTGAACAACTTGCGGTATTGCTTGACGACGGAATACATTTTTTTGGAGGCGTAATACGGAATCCAGCGATCGCCTTCCTGTACCCATTGATTCGCGGCGAACTGAGGAAAGGTCGGGCTGAAAATCCACGACAGATGGTTGATGCTTGCGGCTGTAAGGCCGACGGTGTCGCGAGTGCCGTTGCCGTCCGGATCGGATTCGGCGAATGTTTTCATCATCGCGGAAAAATCATCGAAACTTTTCGGATCGAGAAATCCGTAATTGTCCATCCAATCCTTACGCACAAAAATAACGCGTTCCAGCATCCACAGGTCGTTCGTCGGATATGCATTGCGAGGCAGCATGTACAGCTTCTTGTCCCGCCTGAGCGCGCGAGTGTCGGGAATTTGGGCCATTTCGTATACGTTAGGGTACGGGATCAGATCGTCAGGGAGCGGGCGGATCAGCTTTTGCTTGATCCAATCGGCATAAACGCCCGGCGAGTCGCTTGCCACGGAATGGGCGAACAAATCGGGAAATTTGTCGGAAGCTGCCCAGATCTTAAATTTTTCTTCATAATCCGTCCAATTGACTTGTACCGGTTGTATCGTAATATTAAAATCATGCTCGATCTTTTTGAGCACTTCGTCTTTTTTCTCGAACGCTTTGCCGATGCCCCAGAAGGAAACGGAAATATTAAGATGATCGCCTGCAGGTTGCGGGGCGGAATCGACCGCTGAGTTTGCCTTTGAATCATCCTCGCAGCCGGAGGTTGCGGCTACTGTTGCGGCGAAGAGCAGGGCGGTCAACATGCGGCTTAAACGGTTCATCGGTTTCTCATTTCCTCCCTTCCGAACGGAACGATTCGTTCTTTCTTTCTGAAATAGTATAGGAAAAAAGCGTGCAAGTAAATAGTAAGCGCTTCACCTTTACGAAACTTATGATAAAATCAGATATATCTGACAGCTTATCTGACAACCTATATGACCAACCGTGGAGGAACGTACTCGTGGCCTTTTACCGCCGCCTTTCCATTCGTTCGCAGCTGTCGTTCATCGCGATTGCGATCGCTTGCGTCATGCTGTTTATCATTATGATTACGTATATTCAAATGTCCTCCATTATTACGAGCAACAACGAACAAAACACGAAGGACATGATATCGCAAATCAAGCAGACAGTGCAGTCGAACAAGGACACGATCGACCGGCTCATGATGAACGTCGCTTACAATCACGACGTGCAGAACTATTTGACCGAACCGAATATCGTTGAAATGTATGCGTATTCGAAGCG
Source organism: Paenibacillus sp. sgz302148 (assembly GCF_056120465.1). Classification (NCBI taxonomy): domain Bacteria; kingdom Bacillati; phylum Bacillota; class Bacilli; order Caryophanales; family Paenibacillaceae; genus Paenibacillus; species Paenibacillus sp. sgz302148. The sequence goes on along the minus strand of NZ_JBVYOJ010000012.1, from coordinate 145,549 downwards.
GATCAACAGCTTGCTCATCAATATGCGGTCGCTGAAGGAAGGCATTCTCGATATCGTCATCTACGGCGAAAACGGCCGTTGGTACGACCTGTTCGGCGGCAAGAGATGGGCGACGACATTCGCCAAATCGCTAACGCCGGGGGACGACATTCATTATTTCGGGCTGCAAAACTTCGGCGACGTGTACCAGATGGAGAACTGCCTGCTCGTCGGCATGAAGATCAAGGCGTTTCAATCCGGCGACCAATTCAATTCCGTGCTCGGCACGCTGTTTTTCATTATCGACCCGAAAGCGCTGATCGGCGAATCCGGCTCCATTACGAAGCAGTTTGCGACGCAATCGTTCCTCGTCGACCGCGAGAACAAAATTATCGCCAGCAGCGACCCCGGCGAGGTGGGCGGCGAGCTTAACGTGCTGGCCGTGTCCGGGATGGAGCCGGGCAAACAGCAGAAGGTCGATGTCGACGGATTTACGTATGTGATGCAAGCCGAGGATATTCCGGAAATCAACAGTACGATCGTCAGCATGATCCCGGAGGAGAAGCTGCTACAGGACATCTCCAAAATCCGCAGGCTGGAGCTCGCCATTTTTATATTTGGCGCTTGCATCATGTTCGTGTTGTTCATGTTGATTTTGCGCAATGTGCTGCTTCCGCTGAAGAAGCTGATGTCGTTTATCAGCAACGTCAAACGAGGCAGTTTGGATAAGCTCAAAAGCCGGATTCATCTGCAGGGGTATGCCGAAATTACCGTGTTGTCCAACGAGCTGAACAGCATGATGGACCAGGTCGACAGCTTGACGCATCAGCTGCTGGAGACGAATGCGCTGCTGTACGAATCGGAGCTCGAGAAGAAGAAATCGGAGCTTGCGTTTCTGCGAAGCCAGATCAATCCGCATTTTTTGTACAATACGCTGGAAATGGTCAAAGGCATGGCCGCCGTGAAAGGGGCGCACGATATACGCGAAATCGCCAAGTCGCTTGGCCAAATTTTTCGCTACAGCATTAAAGGGGGCAGCATGGTGCTGCTTCGAACGGAGATGGGCATCGTCGAATCGTATGTGCAGATTCAGCAAATCCGATTCAGCAACCGCTTCCGGGTCATGTACGAGTTGTCGGCGGAGTCGCTGGAGTGCCATATTCCGAAGATGATCCTGCAGCCTGTCGTGGAGAATGCCGTATTTCACGGCCTGGAGCCGAAGGAGGAGCAAGGAACGCTTATTGTTTCGAGCTGTGTGGAGGAGAACGAGACGCTTGTTATTACGGTGAAAGACGATGGACTCGGCATGGAACCGGAGCAGCTGGCCCATATTCGGGAAGTGCTGGCGCAAGACCAGCAGCTGGGGCCTGAACGCGAAGATGTTCCGTCTTCGTCCGGCATCGGCATCGTCAACGTGAACAACAGGATCAAGCTGACGTACGGAAGCGGATACGGATTGCATATCGACAGTACACTGGGGCAAGGGACGACCATCATATTGACTATGCCGGCAAGGAGGAACCCTCATGTATAAAGTATTGATCGTGGATGACGAAAGTTGGGTCGTGGAGAGCTTGAAGGTCAGCGTCAACTGGAACGAGCTTGGGTTTGCGGTGTGCGGGGAAGCGTACGGGGGACTCGAGGCGCTAAGGTACATTCAGCAGGAGAAGCCGGATGTCGTCTTCACCGATATCCGAATGCCCGGCATGACCGGCATCGAGCTGATCAAAAAAGGCGGCGAGCTGCCCGAACCGCCCAAATTCGTCGTTGTGAGCGGGTATGCGGAGTTCGCGTACGCGCAGCGGGCGCTCAATTACGGAGCCGCGGCTTATTGCCTGAAGCCGTATGACGAGCAAGAAATTATGGACGTACTGAAAAAATTGAAGAAAAGCCTCGACTCCGCGCGCCAGCTATCGGACTCTACCATGCTTCAACTACTCGCGGAGCATAATGAAGAAAGCTTGTTCGTGCTCAAGCAGGAATTCGAAAAACGCGGCATTCATATCGACGGAGAGCATGGTGCGGTTGCGGTTGTATGTGCTGCCAAGGAAGGGCCGTTCCCGGAAATCGAATACACGTTAGGGCTGAAAATCGGACGCGCAAAAATGCTGTATTTGATGGACGAGAGCCGGGTGAATGAAGCGGTGGCCCGTCTGGAGCGGGAATTTGCCGAACGGATCAAAGGAATCGGCGTCAGTTTTAAGATGACCGATTATCGGATGCTCAAAAATGGGATGGACAGTGCCGGTCTGCTGGCCAATCAATTTTTTATTACCGGTTCGCCCGGCGTGTTTAAGTTCGATGCGATGGAACAAGCTACGATGAACGATCTCATCAAAAAAATCGGGGCGGCGATCGGCGGCAAAGATGTGGCGGCGCTTGGCAAACTTCTCGACGAGGCGGCGCATTTATTCGCAAAAGATAATTTTACCGCAAGGCATGCGCTTCATCTGTATAATGTCGCGGTATCGTTTCTCTATAGCGAGGGCGGGGATGAACGAGACGGCATGCTGTTCAGCTACGAGCAGCTGATGGAGATGTTCCCGAATGTGTCGGAGATGATCCATTACTTGCGGACGCTATCGATGCGGGTCATCCGCAAAAATCCGGAGCAGGCGCCGATCGAATCGAGCAACGAAACGTTCAAATCGATTTTGCAATATGTGCACGAGCATTACCGCCACGACATATCGATCCAAAGCTTGACGCAAAAATATTACATCAGCCCGAATTATGTCAGCCAGCTGTTCAAGAAAGAAGTCGGCGAGACGTTCACGTCGTATATGACCAAGCTGCGAATATCGTTTGCTTGCGAGCAACTGGAGCAGACGAACCTGATGGTCAACGAAATCGCGGAGAAGGCCGGATACAACGACTATTTTTATTTCACCCGGATGTTCAAAAAGGTGACGGGAAAAACGCCTACCCAGTACCGCGAGCATAAATCCAAGTAAAACCACGTCCTGTCTATGGACAAAACAACGATTGCGTATGGACGGATATATTATGTTTGTTGATTTAATTGTAATTTAGTTGTTTTTATGTGGATGCCTATGTACAAAAACATGCAAAATTCGTCAATACAAAGACAAAGCCAAATCCACTATGATTAATCGTAACGGCAAGACGCGATTGGTTTCTGTGGTGATGGCATACAGAGGTTATCGCGATGAAGAAGATTATCGTTTTAATTGGAGTATTATTAGTTTTTGTTGCTGTTGGCGTGAAGTTTGTTTTCTTCGCGGGTAGCCGGACCGAACCGGAAAAAGTGGTAAACGACGATCGCTATAGGACGGAGCTTCAGCTGCGCGTGAGTCTTGACGAAGCTTCATTGCCGGCAAGCGGCCGAGAGTCGGAAGGATCCCTCGACTTGAAGGGCGAGCCTTTGCGCATCGGACAATGGTGGAACATGGAAACCGAGCTGACGCCAGAGGAGAAGGAACGTCAGAAGCGCGTCGAACAGAAATACAACACGAAAGTGGAGTACGTGCAAGTTCCGCATGATCAATATCAGTCGCGTTTCATTACGTCATCCATCGCCGGCGAACCTTTTGCCGATATCGTCATGCTGGAGGTCAACTGGACGTTTCCGAAGCTTGTTGAAGAAGGTTATGTGCAAAGCCTTGACTCTTTGATCGACCTTCGCGATCCGAAGTTCAGCGCCAATCCGGTGACGATGGAGCACGGCAAATTCAAAGGCAAGCAATACGGAATCACGCTCCCTTATACGGAGTCGAACGGCTTGTATTACAACAAGACGATGCTGAAGGAAGCGGGTGCTCCCGACCCTTATGCTCTGCAAGAACAAGGGGAATGGACCTGGAGCAAATTCCTCTCGATTTGCAAACTTTTAAAGCAGCACGGTCAGGCTTGCTTGGCGGACTATCCCGTTGAGAACACGACGTTTTTCATTTACGCCAATAACGGTTCGGTCGTGGAGAGCAACAAGGTGATGCTCGATAGTCCGAATACGCTGGAAGCGATTCGTCTGATGGCCGATTTGTACAACGTATACGGGTACATCGGGCCGGATGATATCGTTCATCGCAAAGTAGGTTTTTCATATGGGTACCGCTGGGACGCGATGTCCTATGCCTCCAATAAGGACATGAAGGATGAGCTCGGCTACGTGTTTTATCCGAAAGGCCCGAAGGCGCAAGACTACATCGTACCTTACCAGAAGATGAACCTGTGGTTCGTGCCGAAAGGCGTCAAGCGCGCCAAAGCGAAGCTGGCAGCCTGGAGCGAGCTGTACGAAATGAACGTGGAGAAAGGATTCCAGGTCAAGCTGCAGAAGGAAAAGCCTTATTTTAAAACTGCGGAAAATCTGGATACGCTGCGCAAGATGTTCGACAAGATTCGATTGGTCAATTATACGTCGTACATCGGTTTCCAAGAGTTGTATGACGAAGCGATACAAAGTGTGATGAGAGGTAAGCAATCCGCTGTTGAGGCGATGCTTCGCATCAAATCTCCCGCTCAAGCGGCGATCGATGTGACATTGAAAAAATAGCTTTACCTCTTTTGCCTTAAATGAAAGCGTTTTCAAAATTATTTATCATAATTTAGCTTGAAAGGAGTGATGCCGACAGGCAGCCGAATGGGAAAGAGTCGCCCGCAAGGCAAGACGACTTTGCGCTTTTCATCATAACGTATTGGGGGAAAAAGTGTGAAACAGGTTAAAGTATGGACGCTGTTATTGATTTTCGCTCTAGTTATTAGTGTTATCGGGTGCTCCTCGAACAAAGGGACGGACGATAAAGCTTCCGGCGATCAAGCGACGGAAACGCCTAAAGCGGACGACACGACAAAAAAGGAAGAGCCCAAAACGGAAGAACCTAAGACGGAAGAGCCTAAGCAAGAAGAAAGCATGGATTTCGGCGGCAAAACGCTTCGTATCGGTCAATGGTGGGGCATGGGCTCTTACCTGAATGACGAAGAAAAAGAACGTCAGAAGAAAGTCGAAGAGAAGTACAACGTCAAAATCGAGTACGTGACGGTTCCCGATACGACCGCTCGTCTGATCACTTCCTCCGTTGCCGGCGAGCCGTTCGCCGACATCGTGATGATCCCGATTAGCTCAGCTTTCCCAAAACTGGTTGTTGAAGGTTATGTTCAACCGATCGACGACGTTATCGACTTGAACATGCCGGCTTTCGGCTCAAACCCGGTAACGATGAAAAACGGTAAATTCCAAGACAAACAATATGGCGTCACGCTGCCTTACACGGAAAGCCATGGTTTGTTCTACGATAAAACGCTGCTTACCCAACTCGGCCAGCCCGACCCTTATGAGCTGCAAGAAAAAGGCGAATGGACTTGGGACAAATTCCTTGAAATTTTGAAAGCGGTCAAAGCAAAAGGCAAAGTGCCTCTCCATGTGGATAGCGAATCGCTGTGGGCATCCGTCTTGATCGCAACAAACGAAGGCATGATCGAAGATTCCGCAACGAGCAAAATCGCGCTGGACAGCCCGAATTCGATGGAAGCGCTGCAAATGTTCAGCGACATGTACAACGTGCACAAAGTCATGCACAAAGACGAGCAAGCAAGCTTCGGCGACGGCGGCATCGCATTCGTCAACGGCTACCGTTGGGATAATCTCGGGTACGTCAAAGACAAGCCGGACGATATCGGCTACGTATTCTTCCCGAAAGGTCCTAAAGCTACGAACTATGTAACGCCGTACGACAAAATGAACCTCTGGTTCATTCCGAAAGGCATCAAAAACGCCAAAGCCGTTCTTTCCGCTTGGAGCGAGCTGTATGAGTTCGACGTTGAAAAGGGCAAGCAAATTCAGCTGCAAAAAGAAGAACCGAACATGAAAAACAAAGAATCGCTCGACACGATGAAGAAAATGTTCGACAGCGAATATAAGCTGATCAACTACAAAGCTTACGTTGGTCTGTCCGACATTCTGGAAGAAGCGTTCAAAAACATCGCAAACGGCTCCGAAGCGCCTGCAACGGCAGTACAACGGATCAAACCGATGGCGCAAGCCGCAATCGACGTAACAACGAAGAAATAATTCGGGGTTTTCGGATGCGCAAAATGTAAAATCAGGTGTATCCCCAATCCGCTGTTGCGGATTGGGGGTACTGCCATTAGTACACGACCCGAGGGGGGGGAACGCTGTGACGTCCAAATCAAAGTTCAAAGTTTCGCTTATTGCCCTGCTGGCGGCCGCCGTCGCAATCCTTCAGCCGTTTGGGACCGCGCATCACTCGGCCAAAGCGGAATCCGAACCGGCGAAGGGAGCCGATTCCGAGCTGCTGCTTGGTTCGACGGTCAAGGACGGTTACGACCAGTATATAGCGCCCTATAAGAAGATAGGACGGCCGGAGCGGGAAATCGTCGTGGAGGGCGAAGCTTATACGAAAGCGGAAGCGATGAGTCCAAGCGTCGTGGATGGCGTCGAAGGCGCGAAAGGCCAAGCCGTGCAAACCGGAGACAGCGGTACGATATCGTGGGAAATCGATGTGCAAGAGGAAGGCTTATATAACGTTGCCGTGAAATATCAAGCGATGAAGGGAAAAGGCTCGGATATCGACCGCGAGTTTATGATCGACGGCAAGCTGCCGTTCTCCGAAGCGAGACATTTGGTATTCCACCGTCTGTGGAACAACGAAGGACCGACGGTTCGCGATGATGATGACAACGACATGTACACCCCGCAAATGGAAGTGGTCGCTTGGCAAGAGACATTCGTCCAGAGCTCCGACGGTCGCCATGTCGATCCGTATTTATTTTATTTCTCAAAGGGAAAACACGTCATTTCTCTCGTTTCCGCCAAGGAACCGATGATGATTGATTATATAAAGCTGACGCAAACGGAGAAAGTTCCGACTTACAAGGAAGTATCGGATCAATATAATGCAAACGGTTATACACCTGCGAAGGACGCTTTTGTCAAAGTCCAGGGCGAGGCTTCGGGACTGAAATCGAGCCGGATCATCTACCCGATGATGGACCGCAGCAGCCCGGCCACGGAGCCTTACGACGTGTCGAAAATCCGGTTGAACGTGATCGGCGACGTCAACTGGTCCGAAGCGGGCCAATGGGTGACCTGGACGATCGACGCGCCGGAGGATGGATTGTACAAAATCGGCGTGAAGTTCAGCCAGAGCATTCAACGCGGCATGACCTCCTACCGGAAACTGACCATCGACGGCAAGGAGCCGTTCGCGGAAATGAATACGATCGCCTTCCCGTTCGGAACCGACTGGCAAATGAACGTGCTGGGCGACGGCAAAGATCCGTTTTTGTTCTACCTGACCAAAGGGAAACACGAGCTGCGCATGGAAGTGACGCTCGGCGACATGGCGCTGTTCTTGCGGACGATCGAGTCCAGCGTGCTTGATCTGAATACGATCTACCGAAAAATCGTTATGGTGACGGGGACCGTTCCAGATGATTTTCGCGACTATCAGTTGGAGTTGAAAATCCCTGAGCTGCTTGACGTGCTCAGGAAAGAGTCGGACGTGCTGGACTCGGTCGTTCAGAAGATCGAAAAAATGTCCGGCGGCGCGAGCGACCGCACGGCTACATTGACGCGACTTATTTATCAAATGCGCGAAATGGCGGACAATCCGGAGACGATCGCGCAACGTCTGAATACGTTCAAATCGAATATCGGCTCGCTCGGCGATTGGATTTATTCGATCAACTTCATGCCGCTGTCGATCGATTACATCGTTGTCGCTTCGCCCGATGCCGAAATGCCGAGCCCTACCGCTACGTTCTGGGAGAAGCTCAAGATGCAGGTCGGGTCGTTCATCCTGTCGTTCTTTAACGACTATAACGCGCTCGGCTCCTCCAAGGGCAGCGACAAAAAAATCGATGTGTGGATTACGATGGGCTTGGAGCAGGCGAAAATCATCAAGCGGATGGTCGAGGAATCGTACAGCTCGAAGACGGGAGTCGGCGTCAACATCAAGGTCGTGACCGAGTCCGTCCTGCTGCAAGCGATGTTGGCCGGACGCGGACCGGACGTCGCCTTCTCGGTGCCGAACGACAAGCCGCTCAACTATGCGCTTCGCAACGCGATCGAGGATCTGTCGAAATTCCCGGGCTTCGACGAAGCGAAAAAACAGTTCCACGAAAGTGCGTTTGTGCCGTACGAATTCAACGGCGGCGTATACGCGATGCCGCAGGATCAATATTTCCCGGTGCTGTTCTACCGGAAAGATATTTTGGACGAGTTGAATTTGAAGGTACCGCAAACTTGGGATGAAGTGTATGCGATGATTCCGGAACTGCAGAAGCAAAACCTAAAATTCGGCTTCCCGGAGCAAGTGCTCGTGAAGCTCGGCTCGAACGTGCAGGAAAGCTCGAGCTTGCCGATCAACTTCCTCTATGGAACGCTGCTTTACCAGGATAACGGCCAAATCTACCGCGACGGCGGCAAAGCGAGCGCGCTGGATACCGAAGCCTCGATCAAAGCGTTTATGCAGTGGACGGATTTGTACACGACCTACAAGCTGCCGCTTTCGACCGACTTCGTCAACCGCTTCCGCAGCGGCGAGGTGCCGATCGGCATCGCCGATTATACGAAATTTAACGTCATCAGCGTTGTCGCTCCCGAGCTGAAGGGGTTATGGAACTTCACGCTGACGCCGGGCACCGAAACGCCGGACGGCGGCATCCGCCGGGACGTGCCTGCTTACGGCAACGGCGTGGTTATGCTGAAGAGCTCCAAGCATAAGCAAGATGCGTGGGAGTTTATTAAGTGGTGGACCAGTGCCGATGCCCAGGCCAAATACGGGGTCGAGAACGAAGCGATCTTCGGGCCGGGCGGACGTTATGCGACGGCGAACCTTGACGCGGTCGCGCAAATCCCGTGGCAGAGCAAGGATTACAAAGTATTGATGGACCAATGGAAATGGGCCAAAGGCATTCCGGAAGTGCCGGGCGGTTACTTCACCGGACGCCACCTCGATAACGCATTCCGCAGCGTCGTCATCTCGAACGAGGACCCGCGCGAATCGATCGATAAATATACCCGTTTCGTCAATGACGAGATCAAGAAAAAACGCAAAGAGTTTGGGTTACCAACCGAGTAAGGAGGGGCGTGTACAATGACTGAACCTGTTCCAGTAAGCTTGCCGGGGCACAATCGGGCGGAGGAGCCGCCCGTCCGTGCCAAACAGCCAGGCAAATATGCTTACCTGACTGCGGAAATGAAAAAATATAAGCAAGGTTACGTTTTATTGGCACCATATTTTGTCCTTTTTTTCCTTTTTACAGCATTGCCGGTCATTATGGCGTTTGGTTTAAGCTTTACGAACTTCAACGTGCTGGAGCCGCCCAAATGGGTAGGCTTCGACAACTACGCCACCTTGTTCATTAAAGACGAAGTATTCCTGAAGGCGCTGAAAAATACGCTGCTGTTCGCCTTGATCACAGGACCGCTCAGCTATATCGCTTGCTTCTTCTTGGCCTGGCTCATCAACGAGCTGTCGCCGCGAATTCGTTCGGTTGTGACGCTGCTATTCTACGCGCCGTCGATTTCCGGCAACGTATACCTGATTTGGCAGGTCGCCTTCTCGGGCGACTCCTTCGGTTACGTCAACGCGTTCCTGATGAAATGGGGCTTCATCATGGAGCCGATTCAATGGATGCAAGACCCGAAATATATGCTGCCGATCATCATGGTGGTCCAGCTGTGGCTGTCGCTTGGCACGGCGTTCCTTGCTTTTATCGCGGGTTTGCAGAGCATGGACAAAACGCTGATCGAAGCGGGTGCGATCGACGGGATTCGCAACCGCTGGCAGGAGCTGTGGTTCATTACGCTGCCGACGATGCGCCCTCAGCTTATGTTCGGCGCGGTCATGCAGATCGCCAGCTCGTTCGCCGTAGCGGAGGTCGCGACCAGCATGGCCGGCTTCCCGAGCCCGCAATACGCCGCGCATACGATCGTGACTCACTTGAACGACTACGGCACGATCCGGTTCGAAATGGGGTATGCGAGCGCCATCGCGACCGTGCTATTCGCGATTATGCTGGGCTCCAACATGCTCATTCAGAAGCTGCTGCGGAAGGTTGGTGAATAAACGAAGTGAAGCTTAGTATCCGTTTACGCAGAGAGAAGAAGATCAACCGTTCGGCGCCTGTCGACTTCGCTTTGTTTATTTTCCTGGCCGCCGCCGGCGCGTTTATGGCCGTCCCGTTCGTGTTCATGATCAGCACGGCGCTTAAGCCGCTTGACGAGATGTTCCTGTTTCCGCCGACGTTTATCGTGCGGAACCCGACGCTGGATAACTTTTACGACTTGTTTCTGATTTTCTCCAATCAATGGGTGCCGTTGTCGCGCTACATCTTCAATACGTTTTTCGTCGCGCTGCTCGGTACGGCCGGCCACGTCATCCTTGCTTCGATGGCGGCGTACCCGCTCGCGAAGCTGGAAATTCCGGGCCGCAAAATTTTGTTTTCGCTCGTTATTTTTTCGCTTATGTTCGCATCGCAAGTAACGTCGATCCCGAACTACCTGACGATTACGTGGCTCGGCATGCTGGACACGTATTGGGCGCTTATTTTCCCGGCGGTGGCGACGTCGCTCGGATTGTTCCTCATGAAACAGTTCATGGAGCAAATCCCGGACGCCATGATCGAAGCGGCCAAAATCGACGGCGCCAGCGAATACCGGATTTTCTGGAAAATTGTAATGCCGATCGTCAGACCCGCATGGCTGACGCTTATCATTTTTTCGTTCAAGGGATTGTGGGGAACCGGCTCCGGCAGCCAAGGCGCCGCGTTTATTTACAGCGAGCAGCTGAAGACGATGGACTACGCCTTCAGCCAAATTTTGTCCGGCGGTTTCGTTCGCTCCGGTCCGATGGCCGCGGCGGCGCTCATCATGATGACCGTCCCCGTTGCCGTATTCATCTTTACGCAAAGCAACGTCATTCAAACAATGTCGACATCGGGCATGAAAGACTAATCGATAGAGGGGGGAGCGCATTTTGGCTTTCTACAGAAGATTTATCGCCATCTTGCTTGCGGCGCTTTTTACCGTCGGTGCGGCTGCTCCGGTGTCGGCGGCATTGCCGGATTACGGATACAATTATTCCTACTGGGGAGAGGCCGAGCCTGCGCCGTATCCTTATCTCGTAGAGCAGGAAGTATTCGGCAAAGGACTTGGCATCGGCGACTTCAACGATCCGCAGGACGTTTTTGTCTCTGCCGGCAATCAAATCGTCATTGCCGATACCGGCAACAACCGGATCGTCGTCCTGGACGCCAAGGGCCAACTGGTCCGGGTTATCGATTCGTTCGACAACGCCGGCAAGCAGGATACGTTCAATAAGCCGTACGGTGTGTTCGTAGACAAGGATGATTTCATCTATATCGCGGATAAGCAAAACAGCCGGGTCGTCAAACTGACGAGCGACGGCAGGCTGGAGAAAATTTTCGGGCCTCCGGTATCGAGCATCATTCCGAAGGACTTTCAATATTTCCCGCAGAAGGTGACCGTAGACAAGACGAACCGGGTGTACGTCGTCGCCCAAGGCGCTTACGAAGGGATTATGGAGTTCGACGCGCTCGGCAATTTCAAAGGTTACGTCGGCACGAACAAAGTGCGCTTCAACGCAGCGGATCTGCTCTGGAAGCGGCTGTCGACGAAGGAACAGAACAAGCAGATGCAATTGTTCCTGCCGGTTGAATTCGGCAACCTCGATTTGGACGAACGCGGATTTATTTACGCCGTTTCGTCCGAGGTCGGGTCCATGACGCCGATCAAGAAGATCAATCCAGGCGGCGAGGACGTGCTTCGCCGCGAAGGCTACTTCTATCCGATCGGCGATATTGCGGTCGTCAGCTTGGACGCCGCAACGGCGAACGCTCAGGTCGAAAACGCCGGCGCATCAACGTTCATCGACGTCATCTACGAACGCGACGGCCTGTATTCGGGTCTCGATTCACGCCGGAACCGGATTTTTACCTATGACCGGGACGGCAACCTGCTCTATCAATTCGGCGGTGTCGGCATGACGTCGAACAATTTCCAGAAGCCAACGGCCATGGATATGCTCGGCGACAAATTCGTCGTCATGGACGGCGGCATGAACCGGCTCATGATCTTCGCGCCGACGCGCTACGGGTCGCTCATCCGCGATGCGGTCACCTCCCAGTTCAACGGGAAGGTCGACGCGGCGTCCGAGGCCTGGAACGAAATCCTAAAGCTGAACGCCAACTACGACATCGCCTACATCGGGATGGGCAAGGCGCTCATGAAGAAGGACGAAAGCGGCCTGGCGATGGATTATTTCAAAAACGGCAACAACCGCAAATATTATTCGGAGGCGTTCAAGCGGTACCGCTCGGAATACTTGTGGAACCATTTCGCGACGATCGTGTTCGTCATCGTTGGTCTTGTCGCGGTGTATATCGGCGTTCGAATCTATTGGAGACGCCGCCGCCCGGCCCTGCACTTCGTCGAGACCGGCGTGCTGCAGACGCCGTTTCGCACGATGATTCGCCCGTTCAGCGGCTTCTGGGAAATGAAATACGAGGGCAAAGGACGCATCTGGATCGCGCTGTCGATCATTCTGCTGCTCGTCGTCACGATGATTCTGAAGCGCCAATATTCCGGATTCGTCGTCAACTTCAACAAGCTGGACGAACTGAACAGCGTCGACGAGCTGAAATTTATCGTACTGCCGTTTTTCCTGTTCTGTATCGCGAACTGGTCGCTCACGACGCTGATGGACGGCGAAGGCAAGTTCAAGGATATCGTCATGGCGATGGGTTACGCGCTGCTGCCGCTTGTCGTCGTGTTTATTCCGCAAATTTTGTTCAGCAATCTGATTACTTCGGATGAAGCGGCATTTTATTATTTGCTCGAATCGATTGCGTACTTGTGGTTCGCATGGCTGATGTTTATCGGAACGATGACCGTTCACCAATACACGATCGGCAAAACGGTTGTGACGTTAGCGCTGACGGCCGTCGTTATGGCGTTCATCGTGTTCCTGGGGCTGCTCTGCTTCAGCTTGGTGCAGCAGATGGCCACCTTTATTGAGTCGATGTATCGCGAAATCATAGTTCGGATGTAGGGAGGGATACGCTTGAATCGCAAAACGAAATGGATGTTGTCCGTTATCGTTTGCGCGGGTTTGCTCGCCGGCGTCAGCTTGCAGCAGTGGACTGCGGCGACGGGAGACAACAACGCGGACGGTACGGCAAACGCGGCGAATGCAGCGGGCGGCACGGCGGACGGCGGTACGAGCCAAACTGCCGAAACGTCCGTTCCGTTAGACGGTACAGCCGGCACGGAGCTCGTAGCGGAGACCGGTTCGCTGCAGCTGTTCATCGATAAGAAAACGACGGAAATTTCCGTAAAGGATAAGCGTTCCGGCCATACGTGGTATTCCAACCCGGTGGACCGGGACCAGGATACAAAAGCGGAAGGCATCAACCGCGACAACCTGTCCTCTCAAATCGGCATCGTATACAACGATCAGAAAGGCCAGACGTCGTATACGAACAATTTCGTGGAATCGATTAAACGGAATCAATTCCAGATTTTCAAGACGGACAAAGGCGTTAAGGTCGTATACCAGCTCGGCAACTTCCAGAAAGGCATCGCGCTCATTCCGATGCTGATCAGCAAGCAGCGGATGGAAGAGAAAATATTAAGCAAGCTTCCGGACGACGCGACGCGCTTCGAAATCGAAAAACGGTTTTTCTTCGACGAGGCGAAGCAAATTTACAAGCGCAAGGAAATGCCGGAATACGTCATCAAGGATGTCGTCGCTCTGCTGGAGCAGACGGGGTATACGGCGGAGGACGCCGCGCAGGACAATGCGGCCAACAGCGCGGGCGAGGAAAAATCGGCGGCTGCGCCGAAATTTACGATCCCGCTGGAGTATACGCTGGAGGACGATGCGCTGGTTGTTCGAATCCCGACCAGCGAAGTGCAGGATTCGCCGGAATTTCCGCTGGAATCGATCCGTCCGCTTGAGCTGTTCGGCGCGGCTGGCACCGGCGAGGACGACGGCTATATGTTCGTGCCGGACGGCTCCGGCGCGCTCATCCGCCTGAACAACGGCAAGATCAGCGCCGTTTCGTACGACGTGCCGCTTTATGGCAAGGACAAAACGCTGCGCGACAGAGAAAAAACGAAGCAATTCATGCAGCAGTCGCGCTTGCCCGTATTCGGCATGAAGCAAGGCGACCAGGCGTTCATCGGCATTATCGAACGCGGGGATGCGGCGGCTTCGATCAAAGCGGACATCAGCGGCAGCGTCAGCTCGTACAATTTCATTCGGACTAGTTTCCTGATGAAGCCGATGGAGGAGTTCAGATACCGGGCGGGCAGCGTGACCAAAACAAGTCCGATGTTCGCGCCGATGCTCAAAAGCGACATTCAGCTGCGCTACGCCTTCTTGTCCGGCAAGGACGCGAGTTATGTCGGCATGGCGCAATATTACCAGAAATATCTCGAGGCAAAAGGAACGCTGAAGAAGCTTGCGCCGTCGGATAATACGCCGTTCGTGCTGAACTTGATCGGCTCCATTCCGGTGCGCGAAACGTTCCTTGGCGTGCCTTACCGCTCGACGGAATCGCTCACTTCGTTCGGGCAGGCGGAGCAGCTGCTCAAGATGCTGAAGAAGAAGGGCATCGACAATATTCAACTGCGTTATTCCGGCTGGTTTAACGGAGGAATGAACCACGAGTACCCGGACGATATTAGCGTGGACGGCGTGCTGGGCGGAAACGGCGGCTTCGAGCGGCTGATCCAATACGCCAAGGACAACCGCATCGGCTTGTTCCCGGACGTCGCGTTCAATCGTGTCTATGTGAGCGGCCACGGGTTCCGACCTTCGCGAGACGGCACGGACTTCCTGTACCGCGAGGAAATCAAGGAATACGCGACCGATCTGGTGTCCACGAACCGCAGCGATTTTGAGTATTACGTCATGTCCCCGATCAAGATGCCTGATCTAGTTGACGACTTTATCGACGAATACAAGCCCTGGAACGTCGGCGGCGTGTCGCTGCGCGACATGGGCGAGGACGTGAACTCAGTCGTGAAATCCAGCGGCAGCATGGACCGTGAGCAAAGCAAAACGCAATTGGCCGAGCTGACCAAAAGGCTGGCCGAAAACGCCGGCCAAACGATGATCAGCGGCGGCAACGCGTATACGCTGCCGTACACGCAAATGATCGTCGACGCGCCGCTCGAGAGCAGCAAGGCGAACTTGACGGACGAAGCCGTTCCGTTCTACGAAATCGTGCTGCACGGCTACGCCGACGTCGCGGGGACGCCGATCAACCTGAGCCGCGACCAGGATTTCAAAACCCGGCTTCTGAAAAATCTGGAAACCGGCACGAACACGTATTACGAATGGTTCTACGGAGCGCCGGAATCGGTTAGAAATACCGATTTCGATTATATGTATTCGGCGCATTACGCAAACTGGTTCGACGAATCGGTGAAATTCTACCAGGAGGCCGATCGCGTATTGAAGGATGTGCGGGAGGCGACCATTGCCGGGCATGAGAAGCTGGCGGCAGGCGTTTACCGGACGACATTCAGCAACGGCAAAACGATCACCGTCAACTATAACCGCGAGGCGGTTGACGTCCTAGGCACACGTCTGGAAGCGCAAAGCTACGCGGTGGGTGGTGCGACACAATGAGAAAAGGTTTAACGCTTGAGCAAAGAAAATCGGTGTTTGGCATGTTGTTCGTCAGCCCGTGGTTGTTCGGATTTATTATCCTGTTCGCCATTCCTTTGTACGATTCGCTCGTATATAGCCTGAACGAGCTGAAGGTGGCGCTCGGCGGTTTCGATACGCAATTTGCGGGCTTCAAGTTTTTCGAGGAAGTATTCTACAAGCATCCGACGTTCAACCGTCTGCTCGTGGAATCCGTCACGGATGTCGTCATCAATGTGCCTTCGATCATTATTTTCAGCTTGTTCGCGGCAACGCTGCTGAATCAGAAGTTCCGCGGCCGGATGCTCGCCCGGTCGATTTTCTTCCTGCCGGTATTGCTTGCGACGAACCTGCTGTCGATCGAGCAAAGCGCCGATTTGGCGACGGTGGCTCAGACGGTGACCGGAAGCGACACCGAAGGCCTGAAGAGCGCGGAGCTCCAGCAATTGCTGCTGGAGTCCGGCTTCGGCAGCGGGCTGACCTCGTATATTACGGGGTCCGTCGATCGAATTTACGAGATTATTAGCCACTCCGGCGTGCAAATTTTGATTTTCCTTGCGGGATTGCAATCGGTATCCCCGTCGCTTTACGAGGCAGCCAAAATCGAAGGCGCCACGGCTTACGAATCGTTCTGGAAAATCACGTTTCCGATGGTGAGCCCGCTTATTCTGACCAACGTCGTTTACACGGTCATCGATTCGTACAACTACAATAAGCTGAGCGTGCTGATTAACGAAACGGCGTTCAAAGCGCTCAATTTCAGCTTAAGCGCTGCAATGTCGTGGGTTTATTTTGCGGTGACGGCGATCATTCTTATTGCTCTCGTATGGGGCGTATCTCGTAAAGTATTCTATTACGATTAAAGGGGGGATCCGCATGAAACAGGCCGTGTTGAAAACAAATGGGACATTGCTGCGGATCGTTCGAAACGGTCAGCCGCTCAATATAGCGAAACATTGGCTTTGGGTGATCGTCAGAGCGGTATTGGTTTCCGGATTATGCTTTGTCATCCTGTACCCGATTTTCTTCAAGCTGTCGATGGCGTTCAAGCTGCGATCGGATATGATGGATCCGTCGGTGTTATGGATTCCAAAGCATTTTACGCTTGACAATATTAAGTTCGCTGCGGAGACGCTGAACTATGCCGAAACGTTCTTCAACTCGCTGTTCATCTCCGTCGTGACGACATTGCTGCAGGTCGCCTCCTGCGCTCTTGCCGCTTTCGGGTTCGCGAGGCTCAAGTTCAAGGGAAGCGGTTTTTTGTTCGGGCTGGTCGTCTTCACGATTATCGTGCCGTCGCAAACGCTCATGATCCCGACGTATTTGAACTACCGCTTCTTCGACTTGTTTGGGCTGATCGGCTTGTTTAACGGCGGGGAAGGGCTTAATTTGCTCGACAGCTATTGGCCGTTCATTCTGCAGGCAGCGACCGGCATGGGCATCAAAAGCGGTTTGTTCATCTTTATCTTCCGCCAGTTTTTCCGCGGCATCCCGAAGGAACTGGAGGAATCGGCCTACATGGACGGCTGCGGCGTATTCATGACGTTCTGGCGCATCATGCTGCCGAACGCCGTGCCGGCGATCATTACGGTACTACTGTTCTCGTTCGTCTGGATGTGGAACGACAGCTATTTCGTCTCCTTGCTGCTGACCCGCATCAAAGTGCTGTCGACGATGCTGCCGACGATGTGGACGGCAACGCAGTTCGAGGACCCGCTTTTCGCGTATATGATCAAAAACACGGGCGAGCTGTTGTTTATCGCGCCGGTGCTGATCCTGTACATGTTCGTGCAGCGTTATTTCGTCGAAAGCGTCGAGCGTACGGGGATCGTCGGGTAATTCATACGGGAATGCTCGGGTCGCAGGGCCCGTCCCATGCCATGCCAACAACAAAGAGCGTCTTGCCGGAAGCGGCAGGACGCTCTTTTGCTGATATGCCAAGCTGGCCGTTCATCTCATACACCGCCATGGGTGAGATGGACTAGGGGCGAAGCGGAAGTTGGGTTGTGGGCCGAGGAACGCAACGCAACCCTATTTGTCCGGCCGCGGCTGCGGGGTTTGATGCTCGGCGACGCTTAGCACGTTGCGGATAAAGCGCACTGCCTCGGCCCTTGTCAAGTTGTCGCCGCCGTGGTAACCGGCTACGGTCGCCGCCGTTTTGCCTTTCGACAGCTTATGATCGAGCAGGTACTGAATCGCCTTGTCGCCGCTCGCATTGACGCCTTGCGTGGCCGCGATCAGCTCGGCGACGGCCTGCCGCGTAATCGGCTTGTCGCTGTTTTTCTCCTCGAGCGGATAGTTGTTGGCCGCCGCGTACGCGTAATATTTTTGCGTCCAAGGTTTGCTGACGGGTTGTTCCGTGACGCCGTTCATCGCCACGAGCAGCATTTTCAGAAACTGGCCTTCGGTTGTTTTCGCCTCGGGGCTGAAGATGCCGGGAGACGTGCCGCTCACCATATTGAGCTCGTAAGCCCATTCGATGTCCTTCTGCGCCCAATGGCCGTCGATGTCGACAAAAGGCATTTTTTTCGGCGTGCCGGTTGTCCCGGCACCGGGGGTTCCCGGATTAGGCGTCCCTGTACTCGGCGTGCCTGGGTTCGGCGTACCCGGGTTACCCGTAACCGGATTGTCACCAGTCCCAGCCGGTTTGACCGGGTGTTGGTTGAGGAAGCTGATATCCTTGCCCGTTTTTTCAAGACTCATCTGAACCAGCTTGTTGTGATCCAGAGTCAGGTCGATGGCGTTGTCGTTCAGATGGACAACCTGCAGCGGCATTCCATTTAGCGCTTCAATCGATTCGATATGATTCGAGCCCGCAATCAGGGTGGAAAGCTTGTTTAACGCTGTAAGCGGCTTCAATTCCGATATATTGTTTTGCGACGCTTTCAGCTCTTCGAGGTCGTATAATGCAGCCAATGGAGCCAGGTCGGAGACGCGATTGTTCGAGAACGACAAACGCTTCAGCTTGGACATGCCCCCTAATGCGGTTAAATCGCCGATTTGATTGTTGTCCAAATCGAGCGTTTGCATATTCCGCAGTTTATCCAAGGGAGAGATGTCCGAAATGTTATTTTTGGACAACCAAAGACTGTTCAACTGCGTCATTTTATGCAGCGGCGACAAATCGGAAATCTGATTTTTCCCTAGGTCCAACCATTCTAATAGGGTTAGTGAAGCGATCGGCGAAATGTCCGTAATCCGGTTGTCGGCCGCTCCCAATTCGATGAGGCCGGCAAACTTGCTGATCGGCGTCAGGTCTGTGACTTCATTATCAACGATTCTTAACGTTTTCAGTTGAGTCAGGCCGGACAGCGGGTTTAGGTCGGAAATGCTGTTATGATCGAGAAATAGTTTTTTTAAAGTGGTGAGCTTGCCGATCGGTGTAATGTCGGTGATTTGGTGGTTGATCAGGTAAAGGTTATCGTAGTTGCAGCCGGAGAACAGCTCGATGCCGTCGACGCTTTGGATGACGGGGTCTCCCTCTTGCTTGTCGAACGACATATAACGCAATGTCGGCTTCGCGGCTTCCGCCTTGCAGTAGCTGTCGAAGTCGGATTTGTACAACAACTGATCCGGGGCTTTGCCGAGAAGCTTGTGAACGTATGCGGAAAAGCCGGGATCTTTGATCGTAACGGATAAATTCAGCAAATCCGGATCGATTTTGATGATTGGCAGCTTCGGATCGATTTGAATGGGCAATGCGTTAGCCGCGGCTGGCGAAACCGCTCCGAACATCAAGAATATGGCCGCAATCCATGCAAAGCAGCGTATTCTTTTCATGAAAATCTCCCCTGTGTAAATGTTTACCGACCTGCAATCCTTACATTCAAAGATTCCATTGGAAACAAAGCGCCCCCCAAAATTATATGTAAGCGGATGGACGAAGAGAACGGCGGGATTCTTGTTCATTGTGACAAAGCGCGCTGCTAGACTGTCCATGCTCCGGTCTTTTTCTCTTTAGGCATCCCTTAGCGACGATGCGAAATTTGGTAATGCCGCGAAAAAAGGAGGTTGACGTTAGGAAATCGCGGCCGTTCGAGCTTGCTGCGAATCCGGAGAGAGTGGGCTTGAAATCGCATCGAATGCGTACAAATTTGGCAATCGCAAATGGATTGACACGACCTTCGAACCGTTTGTACACTACAATTACGGGGATAGGCGCGAGCCTGTCCCCGTTTTCAACCTTAATAAATTGTAGCGGGAGCGGGGCGCGCGATGAACAAAAGATGGTTTCACCGGATGCTGCTTTCTTATGTGCCGGTATTTTTTATCGTCATCACATTTCTGTTCGTGATCTTCTTCCAAACGATCAACCAGCTGACGCAAAGCGAGGCGATCAAAGCGAACGAGTCGCTCGCCCGGCAAGCGATTCAATCGATCGATTCGAACTTGAAATCGATCGATCATAAAATCATGCGCGAAACGATGGTCAACAAGAACATTACGCAGTTTTTCGCCCAGCAGGATTCCAGCAACGTCATCGTCAACATGCAGGCGGTGAAATCGATGCAGGATTTGATCATTACGTTCCCTTTGATCGATACGATCTATTTGGTGCGCTATTCGGACAATTTCGTGCTCAGCAACAACACTTCGTCACAGTTGGAAGCGTATTCAGAAGCGCCGTTTATCAAGCAGTTTATGAAAAAAGTACCTTCCAAGCAATGGACCGACCTGCGTACGTTCCAAGAGTTCAATCTGGAGTTCAAGCCGAGCAAGCAGGTCGTGACGCTTGTGCGCGGCATTCCTTTTTATTCAAGCGGCCAAGGCCTGATCGTCGTTAACGTCAACTTAAGCTCGCTACAGCGGCTTGTCGGCGACATGTACAGCCCCGAAATTACGTTCGTCCGGCTGCTTGACCACCAGAATCGAAATTTGCTCGCGCCGGGAGCCGTCGATAACGCCAAGCTGAACGTGCTGTCGGAATATACGTCGGGCTACACCGGCTGGAAAATCGAGAGCGGACTCGTTCACGGCGGGTACCTGCGTTTCGTGACTTCTTTATATAATGTATGGATCATTATCGGTTTCGTCGTTGCGCTGATGGGCATCGGCTGGATGATCTTCGTCACGCGCAAAAATTACCGGCCGATCGAGTCCATCGTATCGCGCATCCAGAGCTATTCGCAGCAGCGGGCCAGCGCGCTGGTCGGCGGCGGGCATCCGGACGAGTTCAAGTTTATCGAATCCGCGCTCGAGAACATGATCGAGCAGACGAACCGGTTCCAGCAGCAGCATGAGGAAGATTTGGTGCTGCGCAAAAAGTATTTGTTCGAGGAGCTGCTGGAAGGAACGCGGCAAATCGATGCGAGCGAATGGAAGGCGGAAATGCGCGCGCTCCAAATGCCGGAAACGTTCGAGCGGGCTGTCGTATTCGTGCTCGAAATCGACAAGTACGCCGACTTCTGCGTGAAATACAACTACCGCGACCAATATTTGCTGAAGTTCGTCCTGACGAGCGTTATTCAGGAAATGGCGGGCAAACCTCAGCTGGCCGTGTGGACGGAATGGACCGCGAATCAGCGGCTTGCCGGCATTGTGCAAATGAGCGGCGACAGCTCGGAAGATCGCAAGAAGCTCGTTCAGCTGTTCGAGGCGTGCCGCGAATGGATTAGCGCCAACCTGCAGTTCACGGCGACGATCGGCGTCGGCTTGCCGGCGGAGCGGGTCGCGCGCCTGCACGAATCTTATAACGAGGCGCTGGAGGCGCTGAAATATAAAGCGGCCGTCGGGCTTAACCGCGTCATCTGGCACGAGGAAACGATCCGCTCGCAAACGGAAGTTTACCCGCACTTGAAGCTGATTCACGCGTTGGTCGAGGCGTATCGGCTGGCAGAGGAGGAATGGCAGCATCATTACGACGCGTTGTTCCGCCAAATTCGGACGAATGTCCTGCCGAAGGAGGATATTCTCAGCCTGCTCAGCTTCCTCGGTTATCATCTCGACCGGGAAATGATGGCGCTGCCGAAGGAATTCCAGGATATATGGCGGCAAGAAGCAAAGCAGCAGTTGAGCGACGCCTTTGAATCGTTCGATACGCTGGAGGAGATCGAGTCCAAGCTGCTGAGGCTCTTAACCGAACTGCAGATCCGCATGCAATCGCAGCGCGAATCCAAAAACCATCATTCGCTGATGAAGGAAATGCGCAAATATATCGAGCATCATTACACGAATCCGAATATGTCTCTTGAGCATCTTAGCGATATTTTCGAGGTCAACGGCAAATATTTAAGCAAGCTGTTCAAGGAAGAATTCGGCGAGAAGTTCGTTGACTTCCTTATCGCGCTGCGCATCGGCCATGCGAAGCGGCTCCTGATCGAATCGAAGAAGTCCGTGCAGGAAATCGGCGAAGCCGTCGGTTATACGAGCTCCAACTCATTCAACCGGGTGTTCAAAAGCGTTGTTGGCATGTCTCCCGGCGAATACCGCAAAGATTATTGAATTTCGCATTTTCGGCGAAAATCGGTTGCCGTTCGGCCGCCGCCTTCCCGCACATCCCGTTTGTTTGTGCTTTTCAAACGGCTTCCGGCGAGCAGGCGGTGTTTTTTATTCGCCCGATCTTGATGTTTCGAAATTCGCCACTCCGGCGAAAGATGGTAGTCATAAGCGAAAGGGAAACGAAGGAGCTTGCAGCGGCGCGGTTCTGGAAATAATCCAATTCCGCGAATCTTGATCGTTGTAACCGCTTACGATTACGGGATAGAATCAAGCCACAAACGATAAATCGCAGCTTGAGGGGGGAAACGAATGTCCGCCACAATGTGGAGACGGATGAGGAAGCATTGGCAGCTTTATCTTGTTGTCTTGCTTCCGATGGCTTACATCATCATATTCAAATATTTGCCGATGGCCGGCGTGCAAATCGCGTTCAAAGATTTTAACGTCATCAAGGGCATCTGGGGCAGCGATTGGGCAGGCTTCAAACATTTCAACAAGTTTTTCGCCTCGCCGAACTTCTGGATGTACATTAAGAACACGTTGGGCATCAGCTTGTACGGCTTGCTCGTCGGGTTCCCGGCACCGATCATTCTGGCGCTTGCCTTAAACGAAATCCGCAACGGGCTGTTCAAAAAGTCGGTCCAGATGATTACGTACGCCCCTTATTTTATTTCGACCGTCATCATGGTTTCGATCCTGATCGTGACGCTGTCGCCGAACGTTGGCTTGCTGAGCAAGGTGTTTACGTTTTTCGGCGCCGAGCCCGTTAATTTCATGGGCATACCGGGACTGTTCAAATCGATTTATGTATGGTCGGACGTATGGCAATATACCGGCTACGGGGCCATCATCTATATCGCGGCGTTATCCGGCGTCAATCCGGACTTGTACGAGGCGGCTAAAGTCGACGGAGCGTCGCGTCTGCAAAAAATCAGGCACATCGATATCCCGAGCTTGATTCCGGTTTCCGTGATCCTGCTTATCCTCAATCTGGGCAACATCATGCGCCTCGGCTTCGAGAAGATTTACCTGATGCAAAACCCGCTCAATCTGAGCACGTCCGAAGTCATCTCCACTTATGTATACAAAGTCGGACTGATCGGCTCGAACTTCAGCTTCTCGTCGGCCGTCGGCTTGTTCAACTCGGTCATCAACTTGATCCTGCTTGTCGCCGTCAACTTCATCGCGCGGAGGCTATCGAACACGAGCTTATGGTAACGGAAAGGAGGCATTCCACTCGCGATGGCTACTTCAATCAAAATTAAAGAATCGGTCGGGGACAAGCTATTCTTATATACGGTATACGCGTTCCTGACCCTCGTACTTATCATTATCGTTTGTCCGCTGTTATATATCGTCAGTTCGTCCTTCAGCTCGCCGCAAGCGGTAACGTCCGGCAGAGTGTGGCTGTTTCCGGTCGATTTTTCGCTCGCCGGGTATAAGGCTGTGTTTAATAACCCGAATGTGTTTATCGGTTATCGCAATTCCCTGTTCTACGCCGTTGTCGGTACGCTGGTGAACGTGCTCATGACCGTCATGCTGGCCTATCCGCTTGCCCGCAAAACGTTTGTCGGGCGCAATCTCATTATGATGATGCTCGTGTTCACGATGCTTTTTGACGGAGGCATTATCCCTTTTTATCTGGTCGTCAAAAACTTGAACCTGCTTAATACGCCATGGGCGATGATTCTGCCTGGCGCATTGGCCGTATTCCAAGTTATCGTGGCGAGAACGTTCTTTCAGACGACGATTCCCGACGAATTGGTCGAAGCGGCGGAGCTCGACGGGTGCAGCGACATCAAGTTTATGTGGAACATCGTGCTGCCGTTATCCAAGCCGATTCTTGCGGTCATGACGCTGATGTACGCGGTAGGCCACTGGAACTCGTACTTCGACGCGCTGATCTTCCTGAAATCGTCGAACTTGTTCCCGCTGCAGATCGTGCTGCGCAACATCCTGATCTTGAACACGATCGATCCGACGATGATGGCGAACGCCGACAAGGCAGCCGCATTAATGGGACTCAAGGATCTGCTCAAATATTCGCTGATCGTCGTGGCGAGCTTGCCGGTGCTCATTATTTACCCGTTCGTGCAGAAGCACTTCGTGAAAGGCGTCATGATCGGTTCGTTGAAAGGCTGATTCATTCGACTTTTTGAGGGAGGTGATGGGTCCGCGCCGTCTTGCGGAGCGAAGCCGTTAAGCTGTCAGATTTGCTTTTCTAAATACAAGGAGGAGTCACTTTGAAAAAGACGTTGTTCGTTTTGGCAAGCTTGTTGATTTGCTTGTCGCTTGTATTGGGCGCTTGCGGGAAGTCCGACGAGAAGACAGCCGAGTCCGGTACGAAGGAAGAGACGCCAAAAACAGATACGGATGCCCCTAAAACAGAAGAGACACCGGCACCGGCCAGCAAAGTTACGATCAAAATGTTCGCTCCCCAGCTTGCAAGCATCGAAAATATGGAAACGAATTTATTCACGAAACATTTAGAGGAAAAAACGAACGTTCACATTCAATGGGACCTCGTACCGAACGACGCTCTGAATGAAAGAAAACAGCTGATGCTGGCGAGCGGCGATTATCCGGAAGTGATCCTGCACGGCGATCTGACGAAGGAAGAGCAAATGAAATACGGTCAACAAGGCGTATTCATTCCACTCAATGACCTGATCGAGAAATATGCTCCGAACGTGAAAAAAGCGATGGCGGAAATTCCGTACCTGAAAGGTGCCATGACGGCACCGGACGGCAATATTTATGCGATTCCGCAAGTGAACGAGTGCTTCCATTGCACGTATGCGCAAAAATATTGGATCAACAAAAAATGGCTCGACGATCTGGGCTTGCAAATGCCGACGACGACCGACGAGCTGTATACGGTGCTTAAAGCATTTAAAGAAAAGGACCCGAACCATAACGGCAAAGCCGACGAAATTCCGCTGACCGGCGCAACGTACGAGAATATGTGGATGGGCAACATCGACGGTTATTTGATGAATGCGTTCATCTATAACGATTCGGATTCCTTCCTGATCGTGCGCGACGGCAAAGTAGACCTCGCGGCGAACAAACCGGAGTGGAAGCAAGGCTTGGAATACATCCGTAAATTATACAAAGATGGCTTGATCGACCCGGCTTCATTCACGCAAAATGCCGACGCAATCGCCCAGCTGGCTAACAAAGAGCCGGACAACGTGATGGGATCGATCACGACGGCGCTGATCAGCTATGCATACCCTGTCGACGACAAGCATCCGCGCCATAAAGACTTCGTCACCGTTCCGCCGGTGAAAGGCCCGAACGGCTACCAAGCGGCAGGATATTTCGCAGGCGTATCGAAATCGCAGTTTGCGATCACGAACAAAGCAAGCGAAGAGCAGCAAATCGCAGCGATGAAAATGGTTGACTACCTGTACACGGAAGAAGCAATTTTGCTTGAGGAGAAAGGTCCTGAAGGCGGCGGCTGGAGAAAAGCGAAGGACGGCGAAAAAGACTTCCACGGCAACCAGGCCAAATATGCGGTCATCGTGAACCCGAACGCGGAAAGCAAACCAACGCACAACGACGGCTGGGAACAAATCGGCCCGTCCGTACGGACGGCGGCATACCGCGAATCTTGGGCAACGCCGCAAGATCCGCTCGCCGAAGGCGCCTACGAAACTCGCCTGTGGCAAGAGTCGAAGAAATATGAGCCGTTCGCAACGAAGGAAGCTTATCCAAGCAGCGTATTCATGAATGCCGAGGATGCCGACGACGCGGCTCAGCTGAAAACAACGATCAAAGATTACATCAAGCAGAACATGGCGCAATTCATCACGGGCAACAAAGACATCGAGAAAGATTGGGACGCTTACGTCCAAGGCTTTGAAGGATTGCAGCTGCAGCGCTACATCGAGATTTACCAGAAGGCGTTAGGCGCCCAATAATCCTAAATCGAGATTTAACAAGGCGTTAGGCGCCAAATAATAAGCGCAACATCGAGATTTATCAGAAGGCGCTAGGCGCACTATAAGCGCATCGAGATTTACCAAAAGGCGTTAGGCGCCCTAAAATCGAATCCGGCCATCGCCGTCACGCGGTCGCGCCGAATCTCTCCTCCGGGAGCGGATTCGGCGCGGCTTTTTTTGGGGTGTGGTACGAGTAAGAGTGTGAATGCGTGTAAAAGTCCGAGAAAGAGAAAGAGAAAGAGAAAGAGAAAGAGTAAGTGTGCGAGTTGAGAATCGAGCATAACTGCAAAAGTGCAGTTATTTTTTGCGTATGAACCAAAAAGGCAACAATTAACTGAAAATCTGCATCTATTTGTATAAAATCCGCTTGTTTCGCGCAAATGCATAAAAATAACTGTACAATCTCAGTTATTCAATCCTGGAGATGAGGACTTGGGCGGAAATAACTGCACTTTTGCATTAATGGCCAATTGGAGGGCAGCGAACAGGGGCACACTAGAGGATTTTATCCCTGTTTTGTTGAAATGTGAACCTACACGGCATGGGTCGACCGTCCTATAATGGGAGACGTAAACCAATTCTAAATTTTTTAGGAGGGTCAGGAATGAAAAAGAATTTGATGCTTGCGATTCTTTTCATCTTCGTTTTCGCAACGGTGCTTGCAGGCTGCGGCGGCAAGACGGAAGAGAAGAAGGACGAAACGAAGACAGAACAAGGCTCCGGGGGAACGGACACGACGAAAGATGAGCCTAAGAAGGAAGACGAGCCGAAGGCTGAAGAGAAGGTTGAGCCGTTTACCGTTTCGCTTCGTCACATTCAAGTCGGTGAACCGCAAAAAAACCGTCTGAAAATTCTTCAAGACGTTGTGGCAAAGACGGAATCGGAAATTCCCGGTTTGAAATTCGAGCTTGATCCTGTAGAAGATAATACGAACCGATTCACGAAGCTTCCTGCGGAAATGGCTGCCGGCAACCCGCCCAAAATTTTCGACATCTTCGGTGGGGTGAACGATGCCATTAAATATGCGAAAGCGGGCAGACTTCTCGACCTGACTCCAATTATTGAGGAACTAGGAATTAAAGATAAATTCATTACGCTTGGTGCCTTCTCGTATGAAGGCAAAGTATACGGACTCCCTATCGGAGGTAACACGGAAGGTTTTTGGTATAACAAGAAAATATTCGCTGACAACAATCTGACGCCTCCAACGACATTTGAGGAACTGGAAAAGATCGCGGAAACACTGAAAGCGAAAAACATCACTCCGTTTGTAGCGGGCAGCAAGGACGCATGGGTAGCAGCTATGTTGCCGAATACGCTATTCGGACTTTATGGGGGACCGGACGTAATTAACGGATTTAGGGATGGTTCCGCTAAATGGACGGATCCTGAAATCGTTGCCGCATTTACTACACTTGATGATTGGATTAAAAAAGGTTATTTCTCCAAAGGTCAACTTGCAGTCGATTACACATCTACGTTAAATAACTTTATTACAAGTAAAGGCGCTATGATGTTCGACGGAAGCTGGAGAGGATCCGTATTCCACGACAAAACGCAAGTTGGCGCCGACAAGATCGGTACGGATATGGTTGACCAATTCGGATTTTTCGCAATGCCGCCGGTTCCAAACGGTAAGGTCAATCAAATTTATATGAACCTGAACTATAACAATGGCTACGCGTTCTCCGCGGATGTCAACGATAACGAACTGAAGGCAATCAAAGGCTTTATCAAAAACTTGTATAACGAGGAAATGCAACTGCGCGGCTTAGTTGAAGACGGAGTATTGCCTTCGCTGAAGCTTTCCGACGAGGCGATTTCCAAAGTTGAGAACCCTGCAACGAAAGAAGTTCTGGATGTCTTGAAAAAATCCGCAGGGGGCTTCATGCACGTCGACCAAATTGTCGGCGATTCCTATGCGGAAACCGAAAGACAACTGCAAAAACTGATCGGCGGACAAACGACTCCGCAAGATGCCGCCGCTGCGATTCAGAAAGTACAGGATGAAGTAAACAGCAAAACGAAGTAAGTCAGGCGAATGGAATCAAGGGGTATCGCCCGCCCGTGTGTGGGTGATACCTCTTATCTATTGGCAGAAGGAGGCGCAATGAACAAGACGTTAAGAAACCCCACGGTGTATATTTTATTTTTGTTACCGACGCTCATCCTCTACTTTTTGTTTTCGATTTATCCGATGTTATCTTCGTTTTATTATGGGTTTACGGATTGGAACGGGCTCGACGATCCGAGTTTTATTGGGTTCGACAACTTTACGAAGGCATTGTCTGACGACGCGTTTTGGAAAGGCTTCTTGAATAACGTTTATTTTTTGGTGTTCTCCGTTTTTATTCAAGTGCCGATCATTATTTTTTTTGCGCTGCTCATAAGTGGAGTCAAACGGTTCCAGCGTTTTTATAAAACGACAGTGTTTATGCCTTCCATTATCTCGACTTCGGTAGTAGGTATTTTGTGGGGATTTTTTTACGAACCGGAAATGGGACTGGTGAATCGATTTCTCGGCTTGTTTGGCATCGATACGATTTATTGGCTTGGAGAAGAAAAATGGGCCATGGTTGCGATTTTAATCACAAATGCATGGCAATGGATGGGGTTTTATATTGTACTCGTTTTAGCCGCTATTCTTGGCATTCCTAAAGAGCTAAATGAAGCGGCGGCCATTGATGGAGCGAGCGGAATACAAAGGTCATTGCGGATTACAGTGCCGTTGATCAGACCGATCATATCGGTAATTGTACTATTATCCATAGCGGGAGCGTTGCGCGTCGTTGATATCGTCCTCGTCATGACGAAAGGCGGACCTGCCGGGGCGACGGAAGTTATGGGAACATACATGATCGATCGTGCGATTAAAACCGGTGCATATGGATTCGGTACGTCAATCGCGATTTTGATTTTCGTATTTGCTTTAATCATTACGGTATTATACCAGCTTGCTTTTGTCAGAAATCAGGAAAGGGTTGAATATTGATGCCGGCTGCGCTTAAAAAAGGAATACCGCATGTTATATTGCTTGCGTATGTTGTCGTCGTATTGTATCCGTTCGTGTTCGTCTTGTTCTCGTCGTTAAAAGTTAGCAATGTAGCGATCTCACAGGATCCGTGGGGTCTGCCTAAAGTTTGGCAGTTTGAGAACTATGTTACGACATGGGTGAAAGCGAAAATCGGAGTCTATTTCTTTAACAGCTTGTATTTGTCTCTTACATCGGCAGTTGCCGGCGTTTTGCTCGCCGCCGCCGCCGCTTTTGCGATAACTCGAATGAAATTTATAAAAGCAAGCAAATGGGTTTATCAATTCATTGCCATCGGGCTTTTAATTCCGGGTAATGCCTTGTTCATCGCACAATATATTTTAGTGAAAGAACTAGGAATTTTAAATACGCATTGGGCTTTGTTTCTACCCTATGCTGCGGGAGCTCTCCCGGTCAGCGTCCTATTGATCAGCGCTTTTATGCGATCGGTTCCTAATGAGCTGGAAGAAGCCGCGATTATGGACGGGTTGAGTTCAGTAGGACTGTTTGCTAGAATTATTTTACCGATTACATTACCCGTGCTTGTAACCGTTTTTATTGTAAACTTTTTAGGGAATTGGAACGAATTTTTATTGGCTAACTTTTTCCTTAGCAAAGATGCGTTAAAGACATTGCCAACGGGGATGGTTGGCTTCCGTGACGCCTTTCAAACCAATTACGCGCAAATATGCGCAGGCATTATATATAGCGTAGTTCCTGTACTGATGCTGTATGCCTTTTTGCAGGAGAAAATCATTGAAGGAATTACCGCGGGCAGTGTAAAAGGCTAGACGAAAGGAAGTGAATAATGATGACCATGCGCGTCAAAATATTCTCGGCTTTTTTTGCACTCATCATTATTCCTTTATCTTTGCTCGGCGTCACCGCTTTTTTTGTCGTAAGCGATATGATTGAAAAAAAATATTCCGAACAAACGGAATTTACGTTAAATGCATTAAAGCAAAGCGTCAACTTTTTATTCCGCGAGATGGATCAGGTGACCGACAGTACGATCGCTAGCCGTGCGCTCCAAGAAGTGTTGGATAAGTCAAGCTACGAGCAGAGCAAATACATGGATATCAACTATTTGGAGATGAACGAGATTCAGCGTAGCTTCAAGGAAATGCTCGTGTTTCATCCCTCGGTGAGTTATGCGTTTATGTATGTTTTGAAGAACAGTTCCATGATTTGGATCTATTCGAAGGAAGATGTTAGATCGTTATCGTTCGAGCGATTTAAGGAACACGAGGTTTACCGGGAAACATTGGAGCGGAAGGGCTTACCGAAATGGGTGGGCCCGTTTGAATATCCGGAAGTGACCGGATCGGGACACGTATTTACTCAAATTCGCGTTGTTAAGGATTTGAACTCCCTGCAAGACAAAGGAATTATGTTCGTCCAAATTAAAAGCTCCGGAATGGAAGCAATATTTAGGGAGTTTAGTTCAACGCAACGGAATCATCAAACTCGTTTTTTTATCGTGAATCAAAAAGGAACGATATTTTTTGATAGCAGCCATGAATTAGCCGGTCAAAATATGAATGCGTATATTTCGAACGGGCTGCATGTATCGAAAGGCTACGAGAGTGTTCGGCATACTTTCGATGGTCAGGATAGCGTCGTATCCAGCATCGGACTCGGACGTGAAAATTGGCAGCTTGTATCGGTAACTTCTTGGAACTCGTTAACGAGCGAAATTTATATTTATGCTAAAGGCCTCGCCACGTTCACGATCTTGATGCTGCTGCTCGCTTTTATGTACAACATGTTCTTCGTGAACCGGATCGCGAAATCGATTACGCGGACCGTACGGTTCATGCGCCGGGTGGAGAACGGAGAGCTGCAGGTTCGCGTCGAGGAGAAAGGCGGCGATGAGCTGTTCCTGTTGTCGAGGGGCTTCAATAGCTTGGTGGGCAAGGTCAGCGAACTGCTCGATCAGGTCAAGCGGGAGCAGTCTCATAAGAATAAAGCGGAAATGCGCGTGCTGCAGGCTCAGATCAAACCGCACTTCCTGTTTAATACGCTGGAGTCGATCAACGCGCTCGCCGTACAGAACAAAGGCAAGCAAGTGAGCCAGATGGTGCAGCGGCTCGGCCGAATTTTGCGCATCAGTATCCAGGATAAGGAAGAAATAAGCATCCGTCAAGAAATCGATCATTTGCGGAGCTACTTGGAAATTCAGAAATTCCGTTTCGAAGAGCTGTTTGAATTTGAAATCGATATTCCGGAAGAAGTGATGAATTGCTCCATCTTGAAGCTGACGTTGCAGCCTCTCGTCGAAAACAGCATTCAGCATGGCTTTGAAGGAATTGAATATATCGGACGTATTCGGATTTCCGCGGTCGTCGAGCGCGAGCACATTATTTTTACGGTCGAAGACAACGGGATCGGCATCCCGACCAGCGTATTGGCCAAATTCCAATACCATGCCGACGAAGGTTATTTGGCCATGCAGGAGAAGCATGCTCATGGGGAACGGCGGGGGCTGGGCGTACACAGCGTAGCCGACCGGATTCGCATCCAATACGGGAGCGATTACGGATTGTACGTGTGCTCTTTGGAGCAGAACGGAACGATCATCCGGTGCACGATTCCTAAATATATGGCGGGGTGATGCGCAGGTGAAGCTGAAGGCGCTGCTGGTTGACGACGAAGTGAATATTTTGCGGAATTTGCAAGCCATCATTCCATGGGAAAGTTTGGATATTGAAATTTACGACGCCAAAAACGGCGTTCAGGCGTTAGAGATCGCAGCGGATGTGAAGCCGGATTTGATTCTAAGCGACATTCGCATGCCCGTTATGGACGGCATTACGTTGCTGCAGAAGGTGCGCGAGCAACAATTAGCCTGCGAGGTGATCCTGTTGACCGGGTATCAGGATTTCGAATATGCCCGGTCCGGGATTCGTCTCGCCGCGCGGGACTATATTCTGAAGCCGATCGACTACGAGGAGCTGGAGCGAACGATCGTTCAAACCGCCGCGGACATTCGCGTGAAGAAGCTGGAGCATAAAAACGAGCAGAAAAAATGGGGCACCGCGTTTCGTCTTGCCTATGAAAAAATGCTGTACGACGTGCTGCTGGGTTGTTCCACGGTTCAATGCACAACGCTGCTCGCGCTCGAGGACGAACTGGAGGTTGAGCAGCTTTCATATGTCGTGCTGTTCGTCGATTTGGATGCCTATACGCAGGAATACCGGCAATGGAGCGAAAGCGAGCGGAAGCTGTGGAATTTCGCCGTTCGCAACGTGCTCGAGGAGGTGCTGGCGGAATGCCGCATCAGCCACGCGATCGTGCAGCTTCGCGAAGGCGAGTGGAGCGTGCTCGTTCAGTGGTACGGAAAGCCGGACAGCGAATTGTTGCTGGAACATGCCGAAAGCTGGGTTCGTTCGATGCAGGAGGCGGTGCGGCATTTCGTTAAAAAAACGATCAGCGTTGCCGTTTATCCTCGTGCAGCTTCGCTTGAGGAGCTACCGGGCGTTTATCGGCATACCCAGTATATGCTGCACCAGACGCCGAATCGGACCGAAGCTATCGTTATCGCCGAGCGCTCCAAAGCGGCATGCGACGATCCGCATGTTCCGCTATGGAACGATGTCGAGGGAATGATTTCCGGACTCAAGCAAATGGACCGCCAGAAGGTGGAGTCTTCGTGGCAGTCGTTCAGCGCCAACCTGCGCGCCGTAGCCGAGAAATCTCATGTTCGGGTCGAGCATATCCTGCATTATTTGATCCTGCATTTGATGCGCGAACTGAAGGAATTAGGCGTTTTATCCGCCGCGAAAGAAGCGGACATTTGGACGAAGCTTGAAACGGACTGTACGGTGAAGGCGCTTTGGAATACAATAGAACAGATGATTGAAGAAAGCCTTGAAGCTACCGCCCATCGCAAATCGAGCGACGTGCTGATGACGCTGTCCAAGGATTATATCGACAAGCATTTGGCCAAAGATATCGGCGTGGATGAAATGGCGGATTATCTTGGAATCAGCTGCAGCTATTTCAGCTTATTGTTCAAGCAGCATTTCGGCGAAACGTTCGTCGAATACGTCACCCGCCAGCGGATGGAGCTGGCGAAGTCGCTGCTTGCGCGCAGCGACAAAAGCGTGACGCAAATCGGCAAGATGGTCGGTTATGCGGAACGGCGTTATTTTACGAAAGTATTCCAAAAATACGTCCGGCTGACTCCGTCGGAATACCGCGAAGCGCGGCAGTTGGAATCATAATTTTTCGGAGGTGTTTTTGTGGAGCAATCCCTGGAGCAAAAATTAAACGGCATGAGCCTAAAGGAGAAAGTCGGACAGTTGTTCATGTGCGGCTTTCACGGTACTGAGCCGTCGGAAGATATTCGGCGCTTGATCGAACAATACCAAGTCGGCGGAATCATTTATTTTCGCCGCAACGTAAACGATGTGGAGCAGGTTTGCAAATTATCGTCGGACTTGCAACACATTGCCGGGCAGAGCGGTTCGTCGCATCGGTTGCCGCTGCTTATCTCGATCGATCAGGAAGGCGGCATGGTTGCCCGAATCGACACGGATGACGTGACGCTCACGCCCGGCAACATGGCCCTCGGCGCAACCCGCGACAGCCGCGCGGCTTATGAAACCGCGCTGATCTCGGGACGCGAGCTGCGTGAAATGGGCATTAACATGAATTTTGCCCCATGCCTCGACGTCAACAACAATCCGAACAATCCCGTGATCGGCATTCGCTCCTATGGCGAGGACCCGGTGCTGGTCGGGGAGCTGGGAGCCGCGGCCGTCCGCGGATTCCAAGAAGCGGGCGTTGCGGCCACCGTCAAGCATTTCCCCGGACACGGCGACACGGACAGCGATTCGCACCTCGGCTTGCCGACCATTCCGCATGCAATGGAGCGGCTTGAGCAAGTAGAGCTTGCCCCGTTCCGTCATGCGATCGGGCAAGACGTTGATGCGGTCATGACCGCACATGTCGTATTTACGGCGATGGACGGCGATTCGCAGACGCCTTCCACGCTATCGCAGCCGATCGTCACGGGGCTTCTTCGCGGCAAGCTCGGTTATGACGGCGTCGTTGTATCCGACTGCTTGGAAATGAACGCCATTTCCGAAGGAGTCGGCGTGGCCGAAGGTTCGATTCAAGCGATCCTTGCCGGCATCGACCTTGTGCTTGTCAGCCATCGCATCGACCGGCAAATCGCTGCTGTCGAAGCGGTTGTTCAAGCGGTGGAGAGCGGCCGCATTCCGATGTCGCGCATCGATGAGTCGGCGTTGCGCGTTTTGCGGTTAAAAACGAAACGGATAGAAGCGGCAGGGTCCGAGACGTCGGATTACGCGAGCATCAAATCGCGTATCGGGCTGCCTGCGGATCGGGAAATCGTTCGCGGCTGGTACGAAAAAAGCGTAACCTTGGTGAAGGATGAAGGGCAGCAATTGCCTTTGCAAGCAAACGCGAAGACGCTCGTTGTATGGCCGGAGGTGCGCCAAGGGACAGAAGTCGACGAAATTATTGCCCAGGAAATGACACTGGGTGCCGCGCTATCGGCATATATCGACAGTGTGCACGAGGTGCGGATCGGCATCGCCCCGACCGCAGCCGAGTTGGAGAATGTGCTTGCCCAAAGCAGCGCCTATCAGCAAATTGTCGTTGCGACGTACAACGCTTCCTTCTCGCCGGGACAGGTCGAGCTCGTCCACAAGCTGGCGGAGCGGAAGGATGTTAAGCTCGTCGTTGCCGCCGTGCGCAACCCGTTTGACCTCCGCGAGTTTCCGGAAGTCGGCACGTATTTCGCCACTTATGAGAATCGCCCGGTTGCGATGCAATCGCTCGCCAAAGCTTTGACGGGGCGGATGACGGCAGCAGGCGTTCTGCCGGTAACGATTCCGTAAACGTTGAAAGTTTCGAATAGTTGATGTAATTGAACAAAAAAACGAACGTCCATCCCTGGCAGGGAAGAACGTTCGTTTTTTTTGCGTTATATAGAGTAGTTGCCCAAAGGGCCTTGAATGATGAATCAACGATTTTTAAGCTTTTCGATATCGGCTTCCATATGAAGCTGACGCCGGTTCAAAATTTCAATCGTGTAGCTGTGCGTATTCACTTCCGCTTTAGTTGCGGCCAACTGCTCGCTGATTTCCTTCGTTAGCTCAAGCGTCTCCATCAATGCGCGTTTCATGTAAGGCAAGTCGGCAACGTCTTGCTTGGTCGCCATATTCTTCTCGATATAGGCAACCCGATCCGAAAGATGCTCTTGCCCGGCCTGGAGCTGAAGTATCCCGCCTCGCAGCTCCTGATGTCCGTCCCGCAGTTCCTGGTATCCGGCCTGAAGCTGCTGCATTCCGCCACGCAGTTCCTGATAGCCGTCCTGAAGCTGCTGCATTCCGCCCCGCAGCTCTTGATAGCCGTCCTGAAGCTGCTGCATTCCGCCACGCAGTTCCTGATAGCCGTCCTGAAGCTGCTGCATTCCGCCCCGCAGCTCCTGATGTCCGTTCTGCAGTTCTTGTTGTCCGAGTTTTAATGCTTTGAGTTCGTCCAAAATTTGCAGCAATATGGACTCATTCATGCAATATCCCCCGTCCCTTCGCTCGATAATCTTTGCATAACCAGTGTATCATTTGGGCTTAGGGTTGTACACGGTAGAATGTTTCCTGCCAGGAAATTAAGTCTAAAGGCGTAGGAATTTGTCGATCGGCTAAGTTTAGCTTGGCATCGGCGTTTTTGTCGGCGCGGCATACCCGGTCTTATATTTATCGTCGATCCATTCGCGAATTTGCTTGTCCGTTTTGCCTTCCTTTTTCATAGCGGCCGATTCGACCGCAATTTGCAGGCATGTATTGCAACGCGTGCCATGATCGTCCCAGATCACCGAGCCGTCTTCTTCGATTTTGTCGACAAAGCAGTTTTTGTTGCTCTCGTGTCCCGCGCTTTCCCCACAGCCGCAGTAGCAAGGAATCCATTGCAGCAGATCGGCGTATTCGGCGGCAATTTGGTACACTTGGCGTATTTGCAAAGGCTGCTTGTCCAGAAATTTCGGCAGGGTGTCCTTGGATGCGGTTTTCTCCTGCGTGTCGCCGTTCGGAAGCTGATGTTGCTCATGCATATTCATTTCGGACGCCGCTTCACCGCCCGGGTCTGCCTGTTTATTGCCGCATGCGGAAAATACGAGCATCGCCGTTAACAACAACGCGATTCCTGCACTACGTTTGACCAATGTCCTCACTCCACACATTTTTGCATCAGAATACCATAACAAGCTGAAATTCTCATTAAGAAAATGTGAAAGAACTGAGAAATCGCGAGTAATGGAAAGGGTATAGAAATAGCTAAATTTTGGGTTGAAAAGGAAATGGTCATATGGTAAAGTATTGGTAAATATCCATATTCGAATCGTTGCGACGGAAGCACCGTCCATGAGCGCAGAATTTTTCTGCTCTTCTGGAGGTGCTTTTTTTGCGTTCGGTTTGTTGCCAAACAAATAGAAAGGAGGTCTGGTCTTGGGCAAAATAAACCTTTTGATCGCTTTGGAGGATGTTGAATACTTGGAGCTGCTGACCCAGTATATTCGATGCTCATCTTATGGCGAGAAGCTGCTTGTCCGCTCCGTAACCCGAAAATCGAACATGGATCTCGTCTGCCAACAACAAGCGAGCGCGGATGTGCTGCTCGTACAATCCGAATGGATGGACGGATCAATAGAAGCTCCGCCTTCGATCAAAACGGTCGTGTTGCTGGTCGAACAGGTGTCGCAGGAACCTGAAGGCCCATACTGGCAGATTATGAAATATCAGCCGCTTGACCGGCTGCTAGACGAATTATCGACGATTCATTCGGAGAGCGGCGGCAACGTACGATTGCCTGCGGAGGCTGCGGGAAAAGCAATGACGATTGCCGTTTATTCGACAGTGGGCGGATGCGGCAAAACGACGGTTGCCGTCAATATGGCCAAGCAGCTGGCGCTGCTCGGCAGCCATGTTTTTTATTTGAATCTGGAGTGGTTGAACGGAGGTTCGGTGTTTACTCCGGGGCGGACAAGCGACCGGTTCGCCCAAATGCTGTATTACGCCAAGGCAGGCCGCAAACAAGCCGCCGCGAAGCTGGATACGCTAAAATCGACAGACCCGCTGCTGAAATTCGATTATTTCGAACCTCCACCGTACTACAGGGAGATGGAACAGATGGGCCGGACCGAAACGGAAGAACTCATCGCCGCATTAAGCGAATCGGGACATTACGATATCGTGATCGTTGATTTGGAGTCGTCGATGCATGAGCGAGTGTTGGCTGCGCTTGGGGCGTGCAGCCGCGTCGTATGGCTGTTGTCGGACGATCTGCCCTGCATTCGCAAAACCGACCTGTTGCTGGATGAATATAATCGTCGGTTCGGCGCGAGCTATTCCGGGTGGCTTCGGAAAGTCGTTTTTGCGATCAACGGCTACACGGGAAATTTAGTGAACAAGTGGCAGCGAGACGACGCACGCATTCGCGGTTTTTTGCCGTATATTCCCGGGTGGAAAACCGTCAGTCAGGCTGACCAGCTGCTGTCTTCTCCCGTCTTCGCGGCAGAGCTGATGAAGCTGTGCGGCGATTTGGGAGTTCAAGGCCGGGCGGGGGAGCATCATGTCGGCAATTAACGAAGAAATGATCGCGGAGCTGCGCGGTCTCATTCGCAGAAGCTTCGATTTTAGCGGCGCTTCGATTTCGGACGAGGAACTGCTGGGAGCGGTGGAGGCGGAGGTTTTCCGGTATTCCGGAACCGTATATTTGACTGCCGCGGAGAAACAAACCGCCGTCCGGCGCATTTACGATTCGTTTCGCGGGTTGGATGTGCTTCAACCCTTGATCGAGGACAAATCGATTTCGGAAATTATGATCAACAGCCATGATGAAATTTTTATCGAGCAGTTCGGCGAGGTGCGCCCCGTATCTTTACAATTTGAAAGTCGGGAGAGACTGGAGGATATCATCCAAGCCATCGTAGCCAAAGTGAACCGCATCGTGAATGCATCTTCGCCGATCGTTGACGCCCGGCTGACGGACGGATCGCGGGTTAACGTCGTTCTGCCGCCCATCGCGCTTAAGGGCCCGACGATGACGATCCGCAAATTTCCCGAAAAACCGCTGACGATGGAGGATTTGATCGGGAAAGGCGCGCTTAACGGCGAAGCGGCTGAATTTCTGCAAAAACTGGTGAAAGGAAAGTTCAATCTGTTTATTAGCGGCGGCACGGGGTCGGGTAAAACGACGTTCCTGAATGCGCTTGCGAACTATATTCCCGCCGATGAGCGGGTTATCACGATCGAAGATTCGGCTGAGCTGCAAATCCGCACGATTCCGAATCTCGTTTCGCTCGAGACGCGCAATGCCAACACGGAAGGCAAGGGCGGGATCGCGATTCGCGATTTGATCCGCGCTTCCCTGCGGATGAGGCCGAATCGGATTATTGTCGGCGAGGTCAGGGGAGGCGAAGCTTTGGACATGCTGCAAGCGATGAATACCGGTCATGAGGGTTCGTTATCGACGGGGCACGCCAACAGTACGGCCGATATGCTGAGCCGCTTGGAAACGATGGTGCTCAGCGGCGCCGATTTGCCGGTGGAGGTCGTCCGCAAGCAAATCGGATCGGCGATCGACGTCATGATCCACTTATCCCGTCTGCGGGACAGGTCGCGCAAGGTGATGGAAATTTGCGAAGTGCTGGGCGTACAGGATGGGGAGGTGAAGCTGAATCCGTTGTACGTATTTCATGAAGAATACGAGCAAGATGGCAAAGTGATCGGCAGTTTGAAGCCGACGGGGCAACAACTGCACAATATGTCCAAGCTGCATATGGCGGGGTTGAGGCTATAACAGGCCACAGGCGAAATCGACAGGGGGGATGGTTCATTTATATTGTGCTCGCAGCCATTGTGATCGGAATGGCGACATTGCTCTTCTACCTGCGATCAAGAGGGAGTAAGAAAGCGAAGGCGGTACGGCGAACCGATGGATCCGGTGGAGGCGGACGGAGTGCCGTAGAGGATACGCCGGAAACGAGTTCCGACATGTTGCTAGCGGCAGCCTCGCAGCAAACGGCAAATGGGGAAATCGATTATTCCGTATATTCGTTGTCGAAACAGGAGTATGCGGCGTGCGTGTTGGCGGCAGCGGCACTTTGCTTTGCGGTCGCGTACTTATTTTATAACCACCCGATCGTAGCACTTATATTTTCGACGATAGCTTTCCTATATCCGCGAATACGGAGGGAGGAACTCCGGATGAAACGTCAGCAAGAGCTGAGTCTGCAGTTCAAGCAAGCTTTATATTCGCTGGCTTCTTCACTCGCGGCCGGACGTTCGCTGGAAACCTCGTTTCGCGAAGCGGTTCACGATTTGCAGTTGCTTTATCCCGATCCGAACACGTACATGCTGCGCGAACTCGACATCATCAATGCCCGCATGGAAAACGGGGAGCCCGTCGAACGGGCCGTCGCCGAATTCAGCCGCCGCGCCGGCGTTGACGATATCGCCAGTTTTTCCGATGTGCTTATCGCATGCAAACGGACCGGGGGTGACTTGATCGAGGTGATGCGCAGGACGTCGACGATGATCGGCGAGAAGCTGGAAATCCAGCAGGAAATTGCCGTTCTGATCGCGCAAAAAAAGTTCGAGGCGAATATTTTGCTGCTTATGCCGTTTGCCTTCGTCGCTTTGCTTCGTTTCAGTTCGCCGGATTATATGGCGCCGCTGTATGAAGGCGTAGGCTACTTGATTACGACGTCGGCGCTGCTTTCGTTGGCTTTATGTTATTTGCTGGCCAAAAGACTGATGAATTTTAAGGTGTGATACCGATGTTGATTTTTGGCGGATTGTTGGTCGTGGAAATCGCGGCGCTTCTAGCTTTGTTCGCGCTGGCGGGCAAACGGTACGAGAGCTTGACAAAGTCCTATAACGATCGTTTCAAGCTGCCGGCTCTTGCTCCGCCGATGCTGTACATCAGCGAAAAATGGCGTCTCATGGAGCGGTTTCCGAAAATAAGCCTGCACGTCCATACGAAGCTTGTTTCATTATATGGCAGCAAGGATGGCCTCAATTGCACCAAGCTGTACATTGCCGACTTGCTTGCTTTTTGTTATTTGTCCCTGCTGCTGGCGGCGCTGCTGCCGCTGCTTACCGACGGAGAAGCGTCGGGAGCGATCGTTGGATTGCTGCTGGCCGGCTTGGTGCCAACGGCGATGGTGAAGGACCTGGAGAAGAAGGTCGTGCGACGCAGGCAAGATTTGGTACTCGAACTGCCCGAGCTGCTGAATAAGATGACTTTGCTCGTAGGGGCGGGCGAGACGGTGCAGCAAGCGCTGACCCAATGCGCCCTGCATGCGAAAAGCCGCGAATCGCATCCGCTGTACGCTGAGCTTCGCAAGCTCGTCAATGAAATGGCGAACGGCTTCTCCTTCTCGCAGTCGCTCGAACGCTTGAACGCACGGTGCGGCGTGCAAGAGGTGTCGGTGTTTACGACAACGCTGCTGCTGAATTATAGGAGGGGCGGGGAGCAGCTGGTGTTATCTTTGCGGGAACTATCCCGCATGTTATGGGAGAAGCGGAAGGCGATCTGCCGGATGCGCGGCGAGGAAGCATCGTCGAAGCTTGTTTTTCCGATGGCGGTCATCTTTATGATCGTATTGGCGCTTGTCGGAGCGCCGGCATTTTTGAGCATGAACTTTTAACGTTGAACTTTATAAAACGATACCGGGGGGAACGAACATGAAAGAGGCACAATCCGCATTGCGCAAATTTTGGGACGACGAGGACGGGCTCGGGACGCTGGAGATTATATTGATTATTGCGGTTATCGTCATTATCGCCATTATTTTTAAAGATTGGATCGTAGCATTCATTAAAGACATTTTCGGCAAAGTGGATAGTCAAAAGGATAAAATTCTCGAAACACCCGGTAAATGATGAAAGCCGGCCGGGTTCGAAATTCGGGGTCTAGCAAGCGTACAAATGGATGGAAGGCGCTCTGGAACAGCTTCAAAAGAGGAGAGCAGGGAAGCTTCACGCTGGAAGCGACCCTCGTTTTCCCGCTTGTGCTGCTTTCTACGATGCTCATCCTCATGTTTACGATTTGGGTGTACGAAAAGGCCGTATTGCAATACGTCGCTCAAACGACGGCACAGCGGGCGACGTTCGTTTGGCTGAACAGCGCCGCCGATCCGCGTACCGGACAAGTCGCTGCCACAACGCATGACGGTTTGTATTGGAGGCTTTCCGACGATCGCGTATTGGACGTATTGTTCGGTTTGGCGGGCAATTTGTCTCCGGTTACCGTGAAGTTGGGCGATGGTCCGACAGGCGGCTCAAATTCGGGTGAGGCTTCCGCAGACGGTGAGCTCGCACTGCCCGAGCTGAAAATGAACCGCGCTGCAGCTTGGATACCGGAGAGGCTGCATGGAAGCATCACGTACACGAACCTGCTCGTGAAACGCGAAGTCGTCGTTCAGCTGGAGAACCGAATCCGCTTGCCCTTTATCGCGAATCGAAGCATAACGGCAACGGCCAAATCGGTGGTCGCCGACCCGGTGGAGTTCACGAGATCCGTCGATTTGATTCGTTCTTACGCCAGCAAGCTGAAAACCTCGGGGAGCGGAAGCGGTTCGTCCGGCGAAGGAACGATTGATCGCGGGGAAGCGGGGCGCGTGCTGCTTTCGCAGAAGAACAAAAAATAGTCGGTTTGATGAGGCTGACCATTCTAAGGAAAAGGGGGGAGATGATGCGTTTCGTACGTTCGGAGGGCGGTTCGGTTTCCGTGTATCTTATTATTGTCACGGCCGCCGTGTTCGCTTTTATCGCCGTATTTATCGATTATGCGCGGATGGCGGCTGCAAGCAGGCAAACCGAGTCCATACTGCAAGCCGCCTCGCGCTCGGTGCTCTCCGCTTATGAGCGGGAGCTGCAGGCACGCTACGGATTATTCGGGGTCGGCCGGAGCAGCGGAGAGGCGATTTATGCCAATGTGCTGGAGAACAGCCTCGTTCATGACGCAGACGGAACGATACGGCTGCTGGATACGCGGTTCGATCGCCAGTCCTTGCAGCTCGAACGGGAGCTCGGACGGTATGACGTATTTAAACGCCAGATGCTGGAGGAGATGAAATATAAGGCGCCGATCGATTTTACGATTGAGCTTGTGCAGCGCTTGAAGCCGATGTCCAAAGTGATGAAGCAGGCCTCGACGGCTGCCAAAACGCTGGAAAGCATGCGGAAGCTGTACGAGCAGCGGGAGAAGTCGTTGTCCCGGGCTTTGACGCTCCAGAAGAAAGCACGGGATGCCGTGCTTGACGCGCGTTTCGATACGATGATCTCCGCTTCGGGAAGTCCTCAGCTTGACGATCGTCCGCTGGGAGGGATATCGGCGGCTGACGATGCGGCCGCGCAAAATAGCGCATATGTGCAGGCCTTGCAGCAATTGGAGCAAATGCAGAGTGCAAATCCGAATTCCGCCGCAAATCCGTCGGGTTCGGTCAATGACAAAGAGAATAAGGAAGAGGATCGCCGAAGCCAACTCCAAAAGTCCGTTGAAGCTTATCGCAGCGGCGTTCAGGCGAATGCAGCCGAAATGGGCGAAGCCGCGGGCAGCATTCTGGACAAGCATAACCGATGGATAAAGGAAGCGGAGGAGGAAATCGCCGAAGCCCAAGCAACGAATGAGCGAATGAAGCAGGTTGTCGCGGAATCGAAACGGCAAACGGCAAACAGCGGGTATGATCGAGTCGCCGGCAGTGAGACATCATCTTCGCCCGCCGAAGACGCGGAAACGAAAGCGGCCCTCGAAGCGATCGGCGATGCCAACGCCAGTGCAGAGAAGCTGCTGATGGCCGATTCTTATTTTAGCGAATATAAGCGGGAAATTGGGGAGCAAGCCGCGGCATTCGCACGGTACGCGCAGGCCGCGGCTCAATACGGATCCGCTGCAAATGCCGGATTATCGGGTACCGGCGGTAGCGGTGCGATGAAATCCGCGGTAACGGAAATGTACTCGCAATGGAAAACATATCGCTCGCAATATGGGAACGAAGGGGGCGTCATCGTAGTCCGAGAAGCCGGAGCGTCGGAACGTACGCGCGGAGATGCCGAACGCAAAGCCAAGGAAGCGCAAGCGAATGCGAAGCTAGGCGAAGCCAAAAGCTTGCTCGACCGGCTGAAGTCGCTCGCAGG
The DNA here is from genome assembly GCF_056120465.1 of Paenibacillus sp. sgz302148. Taxonomy (NCBI): domain Bacteria; kingdom Bacillati; phylum Bacillota; class Bacilli; order Caryophanales; family Paenibacillaceae; genus Paenibacillus; species Paenibacillus sp. sgz302148. The sequence continues at coordinate 102,321 of NZ_JBVYOJ010000012.1, read as the reverse complement.
CGGCGAGAATGCGGAAGCGTTCAACACCGTTACCCGATATTTCGAGGACAACGTGCGGTTTAACGAACAATCGGTTCAAGCCGATTCATCCGCAGGCAGTACGGATTGGAGCAATGCCCATGAATCCGAAGCCTCCTCGATGAGCATGATGGATATGCTTTTTTCCGGCATGGCCGAAATATTGGAGCAGCTTCGGGATGAGCTGTATATGAACGAATATGCCGCAGGGCACTTCACGTCCTTTGACCCTACAAAGCTGAAGTCGTTGCTGAAGGGAGGGTCGGATGCGTCGCTTCAAGAGGCGCTCCAGTTGAGCAATCAAGAACTCGAATACATTATTTACGGCTTGAACAGCGTTACGGGCAATATTGCGTCGGCCTACGGCGAAATATTTCTGATCCGGCTCGCCATCCGGACGATGGAAGGCTTCAGCGAAGCGAAATCTCTCGGTCATCCGCTGCTTATTTTGGCCGGGGCACTGCTGTACGGCATCGAAAAATCGCTAGAGGACATGAACGATTTGGTGCAGAATGGCGAGTTGACCTTATCCAAATACGTAAAGGTAAAGCTGACCTATAAAGATCATTTGCGGCTTTTTATGCTCATCCACGGCAATGGCGAGCGGATGATGTCCCGCATGCTGGCGCTGATTCGCCACAGTACGGGCAAAGATCCGGCGACATTGTATACGTATGCCGTCGGTACGGGGGAAGCTTCGGTCAGGGTTTGGTTTTTGCCTGGTATCGTGGGTTTGCTGAACGGATTGAATCCGGCGGCCGGGGGCGTCTCGGGCAATCGTTACCGCACGGAGCGCACGGCTGCGTTTGCGTATTAATGTTGATGTGAGGGTCGGGCCATGAAGCGTTGGAAAGTTATTGCACGGCGATCGGAGGGTAGTATTACGGTGGAAGCGGCACTCGTGCTGCCCGTGTTTTTGTTTTTTGTGCTTTTTTTGATGAACTTCATTTATTCGTCGATCGTTTCGATGGCACTCGGGACCGCAGTTTCGGAAACGGTCAAGATGGTGTCCGCGAATATGTACCCGGTAGCGTTGTCTTACGAAAAGTTCAGCCAAACCGAGATGCACGGGAAAATCGAAGGCGCGTACGGACGAATCGTAAAGGCGCGGGAAAAGTATCTCGATATCGAGCAGACGGTCGTCAACTATGCCGAGCTGCTCCCTTCGCCGATCGGCGATTTTGTGAAGCTGATGAAAGAGAAGCGGGAAGGATTCGAGGACGATTTGGCTGGGGAGTTAAGCGAGAGGATCGGTACGCCGATCTTTCGTCCTTTGATTGCGCAGTTCGTGGATGAACGGCTGATCGACCCCGACCGTATGACCGTGAGCAGAGTAACGTTGCCCAACCTGAAAAATAGGCAAAACGCTTATTTTGGCTTGGAGGTGAGCTATCGGCTGCCGCTCCGGATTCCTTTTCTCAATCGGGATTGGATTGTATCGGAGAAAGCGTATGAACGAACGTGGGTAGGGGACTCCATGCTGGAGGCGAGCAAGCCCGAAGCTTCCAGCGGAAGCATTCAGCTGTTGGCAATTACGCCGAATCCAGCAAGCCGCGGCCGCAATGCGCGGGTTGACGCGAAGGTGACGCCGGGTACGAAGGTGAAGCTGACGGTGGTTTATAAAAGCGGCGAAAGCAAAGCCAAGCATCTTGGCGAAGCGACCGCCGACGCAGACGGTAATGTGGCATGGGAGTGGCTTGTCTCCGGCAATACAACGCCGGGGACTTGGCAAATTGTCATCGAGGCGGAGAACGGCGAGAAGCTGACGGCTGATTTTAACGTCATAGCCAAGCAGGCCGGCAATCGATAAGAAAAAAGCGGACGTTCGCATACGGAAAGGAAAGGAAAGGAAAGGGAAGGAAAGGAAAGGGAAGGGAGGGCAGCGAGGATGGAGATTCAGTTTGTTCTATTGATGTTCGTGATGGCGGTTGCGTTTTATACGGATGTGACGAAAAAAAAGATTCCGAACGCGATTACCGTCCCCGCAGCCTTGATCGGAATCGGTTATCACGCCGCGGCCAGCGGCTGGACGGGGTTAGTTTTTGCCTGTATTGGTACGCTCGCCAGCTTCTTGCCGCTGCTGTTGTTGTATGCGTTTGGCGGCGTCGGCGCGGGGGATGTGAAGCTATTTGCCGCAGTGGGCGCTATTGCGGGTACGGAGTATGGCTTGTACTGCCTTATGTATTCCATCGTCTATGGAGGAGTCATCGGGCTGGTGATGTTGACGGTGCGCAAAGAACTGCATCGCCGGGTATGGAGAGTGCTGCGATCTTTCTATGGCGCGATAGTTTACCGGACGGCTTGGCGCGCTTGTGAAGCGGGCGGGACAACGGAACGGCTGCGCTTTCCGTTTATGTACGCCGTATTGCCCGGCGCATTGACAGCTTATTTGTATATGTGAGTTTGGTAAGCCGATGCTTACGTATAACGAAAATGCGTTATGCTAGCGCGAGACGTAGCTGATATTGCGAGGTACGTTTTGCTGTGCAAGAGAGGTATAAGCTCGTAGTACGTTTTGCTGTGCAAGCGAGGAATATGCTCGAAGTACGTTTGCTATGCAAAGCAGAGCTAATGCTTACGAAATACGTTTTGCTAACGCGAAACGTAGCTAATGCTTACGAAATACGTTTTGCTAACGCGAAACGTAGCTAATGCTTACGAAGCGCGCTTTGTTGCGCAAAGCGTTTAGGGGGTTAACAATGAAAGAAGGTTTTGGCGGTTTTGGAACCGATTTTACGCTGGACCGGGGCACTTGGATGGTGCTGGATCGGGAAGGAGGGGTGCCAAGCGGCGAAGTGGCGGGCATCGAAGCGAGAATGGTGCAGCTTCACCGGATCCCGAGGCTTGTGCCGATTGAGATTGCCGAACGCGATTTTATGGTAACTTTTCGCTACCGGATCAGTGGCAAACGGATGCTTTCGCAAGCGGCGAAAAGCTCCCGTCTGACGATCCACGACTACTACGCGCTTCTGCTTCAGGCGGCTGCTGTTTTAGACGACAGCAAAACTTACATGCTGAACGAACGAAATTATATTTTGCATGAGAATTACATTTTTATCGGGGTCAGCTATGGCGACGCTTATTTCACTTATGTGCCGGTACGCGAATGGAAAGAAAAGTCGTCACTGCAAGACGACTTTCGTTCGCTTGCGACCAACATGCTCGGTTATGTCGACGAGATGAGCGGCACAGGGGTGCAGGAGCTGCTGCACGAGCTGCGCAAGGACGACTTCTCGGCGCAGCGACTCAAGCTGCTGCTCGCCGGGCTCGCAGCCGGCGGCGCGGCGGGCGGCGCCACGCCTGGCGGCCTGCGTGCGCCTACCGGCGTCGCGCCTGGGCCTGGCGGCGCTGCCGCAGCGCAGGGCTCGCCTCGCGGGCGCGAAGCCGCCTCGCCGCACGAGCCGCAGGCGGCTACCGCGTCGCCGTCGCGCCCCGCCGGCTTGCTGCGCCAGGCCCGCGAGCCGCTGGCTGCCGCGTCACCGCAGCGCCCCGCCGCCGGTCTCGCGGCAGTGCCGCTCCCGGCTGCGGAGCCGGACCGCGCCGAAGCGGCCCCGTGGCTGCGGGCCGCTTCCGCCTGGCCGACCGCTTTGGCCGCGGCCCAGCAAGCTGCGGCGGCCGAGCCGCCGGAGCCGCCCGAACCGGCAGCGCAGCTTCCGCCACTGACGCAGCGGGCGCTCATCTACCTGCTCGGCGGCGCCGCGCTGACGCTCGCGTTCATATGGCGCCTCTACATGACAAAGCCAGGCACCAATATGCTGTATATATGCCTTGGCCTATCTATCTTGCTGGCCAACGGCATATTTGTCTACATCAAGCTATGGCGTCCGGGCGCTCCGTTGCCGCAATGGCTTCGACGGGGGCAGGTCAGTTCTCGATCTTTTGCAGCGCATGAGGAAAGGGAAGGCTGGATGGATGAAGATGTCGAAGGGAGATGGGATACTCCGCTCGTACCGGCTCGGGCATCCGCAGCAGCGGCAACGGAGCAGCGCTCCAATGTGGATTCTGAATCCGAAATCGTCGAGGCCGGCCAGCCGGAGCCTATTAAGCTCTCGAGTTCGGAGGAGATTCTCTTAGAACGCCAAAACGACTCGGCAGCCGATTATTATCGTGACCTGGGTCGCCATACGGTGCTAATGTCGTCGCCGAATACCGATGCGACGGTATTTTTGAATGCCGAAGGCTCGCCTGAGCTTCATCCTTTGGAAAAAGTGCCGTATCTCGAAGTCGGGAAAAACGGGATCGTGGAGCGCATTGATTTGCGCGAACTGCCGTTTACGATCGGACGAATTCCCGGTTCGACGCAATACGTCGCCGAAGGAGCGGGCGTCTCCCGAACGCATCTGGAGATCGTTCGCACGGATGAGGGCTTTGCAGCCAAAGATTTGGGCTCGAAAAACGGCAGCACGCTAAATGGAGATACGATGGCCGCGTACAAGCAATATCCGTTGAAACACGGCGATGTCCTCCAAGTCACGAAAACTGAATTTATTTTTCGCATTCCTACATAGGAATGACCATGATCAGATTATGTCCTAAATACGGTCTGACGCGGCACACTTCGTATCAACCCCAAAGAGAGCCGTGGTTGTCCACCACTATGCGACTTCACACCACGCTGGGTACACGCTTGGTATGAAATGGGGGATGACGTACTTGTGCCGCGAATGACCAGGCCGTTCGATATTACAACGGAATGCATGGCCGGTGCCCATTATCAAATTTGACGAAGTCAGCTTTCCAACTGATTCAATGCATCCTCTACCTCACCGTAACGGAATTCGAAGCCGTGCTGCAGCGCTTTGGTGGGCAGCACGCGTTGTCCTTTGAGCAGTAGCTCGGACATTTCTCCGAACATCAGCTTCATCACAAACGAAGGCACGGGAAACAAGTGCAGGCGCTTCAGCACGGCACCAAGCGCGCGTCCGAAGCCGTCGTTCGTCACCGGCTGCGGTGCCGTAACATTTACCGGCCCTGAAATTCGCTGATCATGGATGCAATAATCAACAAGCCGAACCATGTCCTCGATATGAATCCACGAAAACCATTGCTTGCCGCTGCCCACCCGCCCGCCCGCGCCCACTTGATAGGGGAAGCGGATCTTGGGGTAAGCTCCGCCGTTTTTGCTCAAAACAGGTCCGATCCGTAACTTCACAATCCGCGGAGCGTTGATTCGATCTGCTGCTTGCTCCCATTGCGCTACGACATCGGACAAGAAGTCGCCTTCCGCGCGAATAGGACTTTCTTCGTCAAACGTAGCCGTGTCCGAAGTGCCGTATATTCCGATGGCGGACGCCTGAATGACAACAAGCGGCTTGCTAGCCAGCCGATCGACAAGCGAAGCGACTTGTCCAGCCGTATGCAATCGCGATTGCAGAATACGGGCTTTAGCGGCTGTCGTCCACCGCTGGTTGATCGTTTCTCCTGCCAAGTTGACGATAACCTCCGGAGCCTGAAGCAGCTCAGGTTGTGCCAGTAGTTGCTTCCAGGTCAAATAGTTCGCGCCGGCCTTTCGCTGGTCCGGAATCGCGCGTGAGATCACCGTTACTTTGTCGCCTTGTGCCAACCAATGATCGACCAATGCGCTTCCGATCAGGCCGGTACCGCCGCAAATCGCAATATTCACCCTGACCACCCCACTTGCTTTTTATCATAAACGACTTTTTATGAAATTTTCACCTTTTTTTCCTTGCTTCTATTGTATACGAAAGTACGATTGGATTGAACCTGATTTTCAAAAGCCCTTGATTCCAATCTAACAAGCATGTGACAAACACAGAAGGGTACGAGAGGCTTCCAGATTTCCATGTTAAGTTATGGGCGATCCATTCCAGTAAGGCTATCCTTCTCCTGATATTTTTCCTTTACGAAAGAGGAATTATCAGCCATCCACGAATATATCCATCGTTTACCTGCGAAACGGCAGCTTTGCCACGGCGATCGGCTGTTTTTTCGACAAATTGTCCTATTGACAAAAAAGAGAAAGGGACACTACAATATTTTACAGTTAAACGTTTGGGTAATTTGTGACAATAGTTTGGCTTAATTTACCACCCTGCACACCTCAACTCATAACTTTCTCCATTCAATCAACCTTCAAAATTATGCGATTTCTCAGTATTCCATTCAGATTTTACTAAATTAATCGAAAAACCGGCACTCAAAATGACTAAATTGGGCCCAACAATTTAATCCATTGACTTTTTTGACCATCATGAGCATGATTTCCCCAAAACCTATGGTGAAACTAGGAGAGACCACCCATCTCGCCTGTTCACATACAGCTCCATGTTTGTATGCGTTGTCTTCGAAGGGAGGGAATGATTTCAAGCTCGCTGGAACGGCAATACAAAAAAAGTGACGGAGTGTGAATCGTTGATGAAAAAACGTCAAGTACTATCGGCAGTTTGCGTCATGACATTGACAGCGGCATTATGGCAGCCCGTGGCTTTTGCAGTGGACACAGTAGAAGGGGAGGGTTCGCAGAACATGGTTATTCAAAGCTCGTTGGTCGTTAGCAACATCGTTTCTGACCATGATTTTGACGTGCTGTACCGTGATTTGACCGGTATCCCGACGTCGGAAGGGTCATGGGTCGGCGGCGTCGCAGCGATTGGCGATTCCGCCTTTGCGGTGGCGGCTCACCCGGACACGACACCGTACATCGCAGCGTCCCGTTACGGAACGGGCCGAGTTCTGGTCGCAGGCGATGAAGGTTACTTCAAGCTGACGACGGATCAGGCCGACAAAAAAGGAACGCTCGCGCGCAACATCATGTACTGGATGACCGAAGGTCTAAACAAAACTTACGCGGATGCGCTTAATGGCGACGGAAACATTTCCGTCATCACGAAAACCGAAGATTTTGCCGTAGATGCAGGCATACCGGTTAATGTCGTGAAGGTTGCTTCTTGGGCGGATCAAGCTGCCGACGGAAGCCCGCTCCTCGATCCCGCGAAAAACCCGGTGGCCTACATCGATTATACCTTTGTCAGCGAAGAGGAGCGCCCTTTACTTGAGGCGTACGTTCGAAACGGCGGAAGGCTGATCGTGACGATCAAAGGCTGGGTACTGGAGCAATTCGCCTATGTCTCTTTGCCTGACGGTAGGGAAACGGCCTCCTTAAATACCGATTATCCGATCCAAAGGCTGCTGAATACGTTCGGCCTGAGTTTGATGAACAGCATTGTGTCGTCCACGGGTGGAACGACGCCGGTGATGACGGCCGAGCTCGCGAATCATTACCACACCGTCAAGGTCATGACGGAAGCGAAGGCTGTCGAAGCAGGTACCCGCTCGATCGACGATGTGCAAATCGGCTTCCCTGGCGCGGACGCCGCCAAGAAGCTGCAAGTGCTGAGCGCGACGTTAAGCGGTACGTTTGCGGCTCTTACGCCAGTAAGTCCGATCTATGAGACGGTGCAAAACGATTCCGCCGGCCTCCAGCAAGTCTCGCTCCCGATCAACCCAGCCGTGAAGCCGTACAGCGGGGCACTTCTGCCCGTCGTTATGGACCATATTTACCGGGACCCAAGCGGAACAAAATCGCCGTTCGCGGATGCGTTCCCCGGCAAAGTGCCGGACGATGCTCCGGTCGTCAACGGCAAAACGTTTGAGGTGGACTTCAATTATTCCACGTTCGATTATTTGCGCATGGGCTCACCTCCGCAAAACTGGATAAGCACCGGCTTATACGCCCCGGCAGGCAAAGAAATCACGATCGAGGTGCCGGCCGGAACGGAGAACCTCGAGGTACGAATCGGCGCCCATACGGACAATTTATCAAGTCTTCCTTTAAAAGATTGGGTTCGTGCACCTCTTATCACTCGAAACATGAAGCTGGAGCCGGGCATCAACAAAATCGCGAACCCGTACGGCGGCCTTGTATATCTCATTCCGACAAAACCGAATCCGGGAGTGAAAATTCAAGTCGCCATAAGCGGCGCGGTCAATGCTCCCTACTACGTCATGGGGCAAACGGACCTGGACGATTGGAAAAGCACCATTCGCAATTACAAGGCGCCTTGGGCCGAGCTTCAATCGCGAAGGGCGATCATTATCGTTCCTGCGGAATACGCGCGCAGCTTGGATAACCCAGATGAAGTGCTCCGGAAATGGGATGAAATGATCGACGGTTACGATCGTTTGACTGGGCTTTCCCCGGATCAAGCGGAGCCGCATCGCAGCCCGAATCTTCCGTTCCGCTATGTCGGAGACGCTAAGATCAGCGCTGGCTTCATGCATGCGGGTTATCCTATCATGTTCCACGTCGACGCATCGGCGATCGACGCGGTCACCGTATACGGGATAGAGGGCCTGCAGGGGTGGGGCTGGTGGCACGAAACCGGACATGAATACCAGCAGCTCGCATGGAGATGGGGGCCGGTCGTTGAAGCGACCGTCAACATCTACTCGCTGTACGCGCAGGATATGTTCGGCAGCAGCTCAAAATTGAACATGATCTCGAACGGCAAATCGACTTACGATCACGCATTCGACTACTTGAACAGCACTGATCCGAACAGAGATTTTAACAAGGACATTTACGAAGGAAACAAAACGAACGATGTCTGGAACCGGCTTGTCATGTTCAAGCAGCTTCAGCTCGCCTACGGCTGGGAGTTTTACACGAAGCTGCACAAGCTCTACCGTGAAATTCCGGAAGGCGAAACGCTGATGGACGCAAGCGATCAGGAAAAAGTCGATTTGTTCGTCGTCAAAGCAAGTGAAACCAGCGGCAACAATTTGCTCGAGTTTTTCGATAAATGGGCGCTCAAATATACGAATGAGGCCAAGCAAAAGGTGCTCGCGCTGCATTTGCCGAAGCCGTCGGTTCAAGTTTGGACTTTGCGTGAGGCGCCGAACAAGCTGACCGGCATTACGCTTGACAAGACCACGCTCGAGCTTAATCTTGATGCGAACAAATCGGCAGTGTTGACCGCCAAAGTAACGACTAGACCTGACGCAGGCGAGGTACGGAAGGACGTCGTTTGGTTCACGAGCGATCCGGATGTGGCGACCGTGGACCGGAACGGCGTCGTGTTCGCCGTCGGCGAAGGAGTAGCGATGATTACGGCTTCTACCTGGGATGCAGCGTATAAAACGACTGCCCAAGTTATTGTCGATGACACCGGGCTCAAGATTCCTCAATCCCAAATGAGCGCTACTGCTACGAGCGAGGAAACTTATTCCGCAAATAATTCGGCTGGGCGCGCAATCGACGGCAATCTGTCGACAATCTGGCATACGAAATGGAATTTGTCCGAACCGCTTCCGCAATCGATCACATTGGATCTTGGCGGATCCTATACCATCGACAAGGTTTCGTATTTGCCGAGGCAGGACGGCGGTACAAACGGAACTATCACGGGATATCATATTTATGCGAGCCCAGACGGAACGAATTTCACTCAAGTGGCAAGCGGTACGTGGGCTAAAGATTCGAAGGCAAAAAAGGTTTCTTTCAATCCGCTGAGTGCCAGGTACGTCAAACTCGAAGCGACAGAAGGCGGAGGAGGATGGGCTTCTGCAGCCGAAATCAACGTCTACAAAGCAGCAACCCCGGTGGATACTCTTCCGCCGGTGACCACCGACGACGCTAAGCACGATTGGCAGCGCACTGCCCAGGCGATCACGCTGACTGCCCACGACGAAGGGACTGGAGTGGCGAAAACGTTGTTCAGTGTAGATGACGGACCGTTTACAGAGGGTAATATGGTTGAAGTCAACGACGAGGGCATCCATACGATCAAGTATTACAGCATCGATGCCGCAGGCAATCAGGAAGCTGTCAAAACGGCAACCGTTAAAATCGATTGGACCGGGCCTGTCATCACACCAACCGTTCCGATGGAGATTTATCAGACGGATGCGGCATCGATCCTGTTCGAAATTAACGATGCGCTTAGCGGTCCGGCGAGCTTGACGATCGGACTGGACGGAAAAATCGTCGGTTCGTTCTTGAATATTGCTCCACTTTCGCTGGCGGTCGGAGAGCACAGCGTCCAGGTAACTGCCGTAGACGTAGCTGGCAATGAGAGCAAAAAACAGTTCTTGCTCATCGTCAAGATCGATGCGAATCATTTGTATGACGTATTGAATCTCGGTTACGAAAAAGGCTGGATCACCCTCCATGGAACGCTGCAAAGTCTGCTTTCCAAAGTCGATCAAATGCTCAAAAAGCCAAATGACAAAGAACACGTACAAAACGGGTTAAAAGCTTTGGAGAACGAGGTGAAAGCGCAGACCGACAAACATATCGACGCGTCGTTTGCGGCCTTGCTTCTGGAGAATTTCGCACAAGTTAAACGCCAATACGACAGCCAATAAAAAACCTATAAAAATCGATTCCAATGTGACCGAGGGGCTGAAGTCTCGACTTCAGCCTGCTATTATTTTTATCGAGAGATTTTATTGACAATGTAAGCGAATTCAATATACAATATCCATGTAAACGTTTGGGTGAAAATAATAGGACAAAAAACGAGGTTTTCGCCTTCGTTTTGGGTAAATGTTTTTGCGAATTCGTGAAGGCAGGTGTTTAGGTCAGCACATTTGGGTAATGATTTGTATGTACGATTCCGGTACAATGGAAAGGTACAGTTTAGAATCGTATATGATAGGCAAAAAGGAGCCATAGCAAGTGCCAACGTTAAAAGATATAGCAGAGGCTGTCGGCGTGTCGATATCCACCGTCTCCCGTGTCATCAACAACGACGTGAGCAAGCATGTCAGCGAGGAGACTAAAAGCAAAATATGGCGGGCCGTTCAGGAGCTCGGCTATGAGCCGAACGAATCGGCGCGCAAGCTGGTCATGAAGAAGAACACAGCGTCCAAGCATCCAACGATGCAAATTGGCTTTATCTCTTCCTGGACACTTTATTCCGTGGAGCAGGATCCGTTCTTCACGCCGATCTTTGCCGGCATGCGGCAAATGCTTGAAGACAACGGTTACACGTTCGCATATGTCCACACTTTTAAGGAGCTTCGCAACGAGGCGCTGCTCCACAAGCTGTTGCATGAGCAACGGGTCGACGGCGTGATCGTGTTCGGGAATTTGAACGAAGAGACCGACATTCTCGAAACGATCCAGAAGCATATTCCGGCGATGGTCGGCGTCATGTCCGACAGTCCCGGCATTCAGAACATCAATTTCGATCATGTTTCCGCCGCGAAAACAGCGGTGAATCATTTAATCCAGCAAGGGCACAAGCGGATCGGTTACATCGGAGGCGTCTACGACGGCGATCATGACAGCGATGACCGGTACGTCGGTTACAAACTGGCGATGCAAAAGGCCGGACTGGAGATACGAAACGATTGGGTCGCCGACACGCAATGGGTCATCGACCGGAGCTACAGCTGGATGATGGAGCTACTGGAGCGAAACGGGAAAGATCAGTTGCCTACAGCGATATTCGCGGCAAGCGACCGGATGGGGCTTCCCGCGATGAGAGCGACTATCGAGCGTGGGCTTAAGGTTCCGCAGGACATCGCGTTTATCGGAATCGATAACATCGAGCTGTCTCAATACACCTCGCCGCCGTTGTCAACGATTCATGTGCCGAAGTTCGAGCTGGGCATGACCGCGATCAAAACGTTGATCGATTACATGCAAAGCGATTTCCGGCCGCCGTTCCAGCTGTTCATGCCACATGAGCTTATCGTACGCCAGTCTTCGGACTACAAGAGGAATGACTAGGGCATCCCAGCCAGGAACTATGAAACCAAGATGCCCGTTTTCCCCATAGCCAAGGAAGATTATGTCTTTAACACGTTCGAACCAGCTTTATTGAAAGCGCTTCGATCAGCCGTACGCTGCGGAAAGATTAACGAACCATCGAAGCGGAAGTGTACTAAGCCGTGCCCCCAAAAGCTTCATCTTGGCAGGGGCAGTCATTAATGTAAACAGGTGCGAAAACGCTTCAATCGAAGCTTTTGTTAAGCGTAGAGAGAGCCTCGATCTCAGCTTTCTTATGCCTTTTGGACAAACGTTAACGTAAATTGTGCCCAAACTCTTGCCCATAATTTTGTGTCCAGAACAGGGGAGGAACACCAGGATGGATCAAATCAGAATCGGTATGATCGGCGCAACGGGCCGAGGCGGCATCGCGAAATATTGGCACAAGCCGGGAGGAAAATCGATCGTTGTCGGAGGCATGGACGTATACCCGGAACGTCTCGCGCAATTTCAAAAAAACATCAATCCAGAAGCGTTCATCACGACGGATTACCGTGAACTGCTGGAGCGCAAGGACATTGACGCGATCGCCGTCACTTCGCCGGACTTCTGCCACGAAGAGCACGCGATTGCCGCACTGGAAGCGGGCAAGCACGTCTTTTGCGAGAAGCCGCTCGCCATCACGGTGGAAGGCTGCGACCGCATCCTTGCCGCCTGGAAGAAGTCGGGCAAGCATCTCATGTCGGGCTTCAACATGCGCTACATGAACATGTTCCGTACGATGAAGGAAATCGTCGACTCCGGCACCATCGGCGAAATCAAGGCGGTTTGGGTGCGGCATTTTGTCGGCTACGGCGGCTATTTCTATTACCACGACTGGCACGGAAATTCAAAAAACTCGACCTCGCTTCTGCTGCAAAAAGGTTCTCACGATCTCGATATGATTCATTGGATCACCGGCAAATATACGAAGAAGGTATCCGCCTTCGGCAGCCTCGACTTCTATGGCGGCGACAAGCCGAACGATCTCGTATGCAACGACTGTGGAGAGAAAGATACGTGCACGGAAGCCAGCTTCGACAAGCTGAACCAATGCGCATTCCGTGAAGAGATCGACGTCGAGGACAACAACATGATCATCATGGAAATGGAAGGCGGCATCAAGGCGTCATACCTTCAATGCCACTTCACGCCGGATTATCATCGCAATTATACGTTTATCGGAACGGAAGGACGCATGGAAAACGACGAGCTGACGAACAAAATCATCGTCAAAACGCGCCGTTCCAACACGATGCGCCAATATGCCGACCGTATTTATGAAGTGAAAGCGGCTGAAGGGACACATGGTGGTGCCGATCCGAACATTTGCAAAGACTTTGTCGACATGATTCTGTACGGCAAAGAGCCGATCGCCACTCCGCTGGCCGGCCGGATGAGCGTTGCCGTTGGCTGCGCCGCCACCGAATCGATCCGCTCCGGCGGCCGTGTCGTGAACGTTGCTCCGATTCCCGATTTTATGAAAGAGGGTCGATGAGAAGTTGGAACAAGCCACGCCTAAACTGACGATCAAAAAGGAACGTCGACGCACGGCGCCTTCACCGCTGCTGAAATCGGTCAAACGCAACTGGGATTTGTACTTGATGATCCTTCCTGTAATCGCTTTCTTCATCATCTTTTATTATTTGCCCATGTACGGGGTACAAATCGCCTTCAAAGATTTTTCAGCCTTCAAAGGCATATGGAACAGTCCGTGGGTCGGCTTCAAGCATTTCGAGCGGTTTTTTGACAGCTATTATTTTTGGCGACTCATCCGGAACTCGTTCCTGCTCGGCGTTTATTCGTTGGCGGTCGGCTTCCCGATCCCGATCATTCTCGCTTTGATGCTGAACGAGGTCAAATCGAACCGGTTCAAAAAATTCGTGCAAACGATCACCTACGCGCCGTATTTCCTATCCACCGTCGTCATCGTCGGCATGCTGTTCATCTTCCTGTCGCCGAGAACCGGTCTGGTCAACCATATCATTCAAGCGTTCGGCGGAGACCCTGTCGCGTTCATGACAAGCGCCGGATGGTTCAAGACGTTATACGTGTTTTCCGACGTATGGCAAACGGCGGGCTGGAGCTCGATCATTTATTTGGCGGCGCTGTCCGGCATCGATACGCAGCTTCACGAAGCGGCCAAAGTCGACGGAGCCACGAAGCTGCAGCGCATCTGGCACATCAATATCCCGGGCATCATGCCCACGATCGTTATTTTGCTCATTCTGAATTTGGGCTCGGTGCTGAGCATCGGCTTCGAAAAAGTGCTCCTGATGCAAAACAACCTGAACATGTCGGGTTCCGACATTATATCGACGTACGTGTACCGCAGCGGGATTTTGGATGCGCAATACAGCTTCTCGACCGCAGTCGATTTGTTCAATTCCGTCATTAACTTCGTCTTGCTCGTCACGGTCAATTATGTGGCCCGCAAAGTGAACGATACCAGCTTGTGGTAAGGAGAGTAGAATAACGCTATGGGATTGCAAAGCCGTGGAGACCGTTTTGTCGAAATCGTCAACTATATCCTGCTCGCGCTGATCGCCGTTGTTGTCATTTACCCGTTGGTGTTCGTGCTTAGCGCATCTTTTTCGAAATCGGAATTTGTGCTGCGTGGCGAAATGTGGCTGTGGCCTCAAGGGCTTAACATCGACGCGTACACGAAAATTTTTCAAAACAAAGATTTGTGGATCGGCTACAAAAATACGATTTTGTACACTGTTGTCGGTACTTCCATCAACCTGCTCATGACGATCATCGCAGCTTATCCGATGTCGCGCAAAGATTTTAAAGGCCGGAATATCGTGATGGGGATGATGGTGGTCACGCTATTTTTCAGCGGAGGCTTGATTCCGACGTACCTGCTTATCAAAAAATTGCATTTGCTCAATACATTCTGGGTCATGGTCATACCGAACGCCGTATCCGTCTGGAACATCATCATCATGCGCACGTTTTTCCAATCCAGCATTCCGCACGAAATTCAGGAGTCGGCGATGATGGACGGCTGCGCCAACTGGCAAATCCTCGTTCGGATCGTGCTTCCGTTATCGATGCCGGTCATTGCGGTTATGATCCTGTTTTACGCAGTCGGCCATTGGAACGCGTTTTTCAACGCTTTGATTTATTTGAACGATAAAGACAAGTTCCCGCTGCAGCTGATCTTGAGGGAAATGCTCATCCAGAACACGATGAAGGACATGGCGAAGCTGATGAAGGAAGCTGTAGCGAAGCAAGCGATGAGCGTGGAGGGCATCAAATACGCGATTATCGTCGTGGCCAACCTGCCGGTATTGCTGCTATATCCGTTCTTGCAGAAATATTTCGTGAAAGGCGTAATGATCGGGGCTCTGAAGGGCTAATCCAGCACCTTTTGACCATATGAAAACATTGATGGAGGGGTATCGACATGAAAGGAAGAAAGTTCAGTCTACTGATGCTCGTATTTGCTCTGATGCTTTCGCTTCTTGCGGGTTGCGGCAGCGATTCCGACAAGTCGGCGGAAAACAAAGACTCGGGCAACAAAGACGCCACGACCGACACACCCAACAAGGACACGGCGGCAACGGATACGCCGGCGGCAGGTGGGGACAATGCCGGCGGCTTCCCGATCGTCAAGGACAAAATCACGATTAAAGGCTTCGGCTCCAAGCTGTATGATTTTGCCGACTGGAACACGCTGAAGCTGTGGCAGGAATACGAGAAGATGACGAATATCCATATCGATTGGGATGTCGTATCGCAATCGAACCTGAAGGAAAAACGGAACATCGTACTCGGTGGCGGCGATTTGCCGGACATGTTCTTCGCAGCGGGCATCCCGCGCGCGGACCTGATCAAATACGGGCAAGAGGGCGCGTTCCTGAAGCTGAACGATTACATCGACAAATATGCGCCGAACTTCAAAGCGATCATGGAGAAATATCCGCTCGTCAAAAAAGCGATTACGATGCCGGACGGCAGCATTTACGGCATGCCGACGATTTACGATCCGGAGTTCAAGTCGCTGTTCTACGGTACGCCGTGGATGAAGAAGGAATGGCTGGATAACCTCGGATTAAAAGAACCGACGACGCTTGACGAATTCTATAACGTATTGAAAGCGATCAAAGAGAAGGATCCGAACAAAAACGGCAAGCAGGACGAAATCGGCTGGGGCAGCGGCTACGGCGCAGACGGTCTGATCAGCTTCCTGAAAGGGTCGTTTGGCCTTGGCCTGCACGGCTCCACGCATCCTTACGTAGACACGGATCCAAGCAGCGGCAACCTGCGCTTTATCCCAACCGATCCGCGTTACAAAGAAATGCTCGAATACGCGCACAAGCTGTATAAGGACGGACTGCTCGACAGCGAGCTGTTCACGCTGAACGGCAAAGATACGGAATTTACGTCCAAAGCTTCGACAGGCGTTTATGCATTCCTGGATAGCGTCGATCCGACGGCCGTATTCAACCAGAACGGCTACATCGGCACACCGGTGCTGCAAGGACCGCATGGCGATCGACTTAATACGATGCTTGGTTCCCCTGTAGGCGGGCTTGGCATGTTCGTGCTTACGGCCAATAATAAATATCCGGCCGAAATGGTCAAATGGATGGACTACTTTTACAGCGACGAAGGCGCCAAAATGTTCTTCCTCGGCTGGAAGGACGAGACGTACAAAGAATTGCCGAACGGCGAGTTCGAATATACGGACGAAATCACGAAAAATCCGAAAGGCTTGACGCTCGACCAAGCGATCAGCCAATATCTGATGTGGCCGGGCGGTTACTACCCAGGGATCGTTAAACAGAAGTTTTTCAAAGGCGCGGAGGGCCGTCCGACTTCGGTCGACAACGCAACGAAAGCGGAGCCGTTCACGATCAAGATCGACGATGTATGGCCATCGTTCAACTATACGGCCGAAGAAACCGAAGAGCTCACGACGATCGCCAACGACATCACGACGTATGTCGGCGAAATGAGAGACAAATTCATCATCGGCGACGAGTCGTTCGACAAGTGGGACGAATATGTGGAGACGATCAAGAACATGAATCTTGACCGTTACATGGAGATTTACAAGCAAGCATACGATCGTTATATGAGCGACAAATAAGCGAGTAAACATAAATAGAGAAAAAGGACGGAAGCACTAAGGCTTCCGTCCTTTTATTTTCATAAGGACAAACAATACTTCGGCCTGAACTGCTGGGGCGAAGTGCCCGTCCAGCGCTTGAACTGCCTGCTGAAATGGCTGAGCGACGAGAACCCGAGCTTTTCCGCAATCACCTCGATCGTCAGATCCGAATCGATGAGCAGCTCCTTCGCTTTGGTCAGCTTCAGCGACGTGAGGTATTGTCTGGGAGCGACGCCGTATATTTTGGTAAACACTTTCGTACATTGCCCTCTGCTTAAGCCGACGTTGTCGGCAATATCTTGAACGGATACGACATCATAGATGGACTCGTTCAACAATTCCGCGATTTTGTGGGCCAGCTCTACCTCTAACGGGCTTGCATCCTGCCGCTTCTGCTGTTCCAAGTTTTCCTGTTCGAAAATGCTTATGATTTCCTTCAAGATGAGAAAGACGATCGCTTGAAGACCGAGTTTATCGCTGCTGGATGTATGCAGGAACGAAGGCTTTTTTGTTGTTGGCGCTTGAATAAGGCTGTTTTGAATGACCGCTTCAAGTTGATCAAGAAATTGGGGGAGCCGGGTTCTCTCGGCCGTTTCCTTCGATACCATGTCTGATACGGAGGAAGTTAATGCTTTCCGGACATCCAGGTCGTCGATATCGAAGTGGATGACAAGAAGCGTGGAAGGCGAATCGGATTCGTTCTTTGTACGGTGATTGAGGCCGGATTTGATCATCAGCCAATCGCCTGCTTTCAACCGGCAGGGCTTTTCCTGAATCCAAACCGTTGTTTCCCCCGCCCAGCAATAATTCAGCTCGAAGATGGGATGATGCTGGTTCGGGTAAACATATCCTGGCTCCAGGACAATTACATGAGAGCTTCGTATGTACAGTGTACTCGTCAGGTTGGGAAACTTGATATAAATCTCCATCGCTTCAACTCCTGTGCATCTCATTTCAAAAAAGTTCCAGAAACTGATTCCTATTATACCATGGGACCGGACATTCCTGAATACAATTGGTCAAAAAGAGGAGCGATTTTGACATGGATTTAGTATTGAGATTTTGAGAAGATAATTATATGTTTTGTATCCGCTTACAGATCGGGATGACTTATGGGCCTGATGCTCATCCCGACCGTTTGAATGCACTGTTCGTACAATATAACGAACGAATGTGCGCTAAGTAAAACAAATCGATATTTGGCACGAAGAGGGGGAAACCGGTGGTTCGAAAATTTCGCAAACAAATACCGAAGCTGTTGCTCATGGCAATCGCCGTTTCGTTGTTCGCCTGGTGGTTTTATTCAAGAAAAGCGGACTATACGGCGCTGGCGGATATTCCCGAATATAGCAATGTCGATGCGCAGTCGATTTTGGCCGGGGAAGACATGAAGTCGAAGCTGGAGCCTTCATATTTGAAATACGTCAAACAGTTGCAAAATGAAGGAAAACAGGATACCGAGAACGTGAACATCGTCATTCCGGGAGCAGACTATATGGCGGTCAGCGATTTTGGCGCGGGCAAGCAGGATTCACTTGGCGGTCGTACCGGAACTGCGCTTGCCCAAACAGACGAAAACAGCTGGGTTGAATACGCCGTAGACATTCCGCAGGACGGGTTTTACCAGATCGGAATGACTTATTATGCGATGCCGGGCAAGCGAGCTTCTATCCTGCGAAGCCTGCAAATCGACGGCAAGTATCCGTTCTTTCAGGCCAAAATGATCGACTTCAAACGGATGTGGAAGGAAGCGGGTGAACCTTGGAAAGACAATCAAGGCAACGAATTCAATCCGCGCCAGGAAGAAGTCCTGGGCTGGCAATTCCGTGAATTTCGCGATGGAGAGAGCAAGGTGGCTGAACCTTTGCGGTTTTATTTGACCCAAGGAAAGCATACGATTCGGCTGACGGCGATCCGGGAGCCGGCGGCGATCGGAGAAATTCGCGTTTTTTCTCCGGAGAAGCTGCCTGAATATGCAGAAGTACATAAACAAGATACGCAGCAAGGACATCAAGCCTCAAAAGAAAAACTGCTGAAATTCCAAGCGGAGCAAGCAGTATTGAAGTCCGATCCGACCTTGCGCAGGCAGGAGGACCGCAATCCGGCATCCGAGCCGTATGACGGCAATAAGAGCATACTGAACGTATTCGGCGGTTCAGGCTGGCGCAAAGGCGGACAATGGGCCGAATGGGAAATCGACGTTCCCGAATCGGGGTTGTACAACATCGGAGCCCGGTATTCCAACCCTTACTTGAACGGCATTCCGGTACAAAGGAAGGTTTCGATCGACGGCAAAATCCCGTTCGCCGAAATGAACGCGGTCGGGTTTGAATACGGCAGCGGCTGGCAAATCGCCGGATTCGGCGGCAAGGAGCAGCCGTATGAGATTTATCTGGAGCAGGGAAAGCACCGCATTCGGATGGAAATGCAAATCGGCTCGCTCGGTGAAGTGTTCGAAATCATCCAGCAAGTGACGCAGCACATGTCGCTGCTGCAGCGAGAAATTTATCTCGTGACGGGAACGAATCCCGATCCGAACCGCGATTACGAGCTCAAGAAAAGCATCCCGAATTTAATTCCAAGACTGAACTTGATGGCGAAGGATCTTCAAGACGGCATGAAGCTGCTTTATTCGCTTGGGGTCGATCAGGACAGCTCCCAGGTCAGCACGCTTGGCATGGCGCGCGACCAACTGCTTGATATGGCGAAGAAACCGGAGTCGATTACGGCCAGGCTCGATCAGTTTTCCGACAAGCAGGCGGAGCTTGGGACGTGGATGACTTCGCTTACCGGGCAAGGGCTGCTGCTCGATTATTTGATCGTGAAGTCGCCGGAACAGCCATGGCCGGATGCGAACAAAGGCTGGGCTGCTCAAAGCTTGAACTCTGTGGATGATTTCCTATTGTCGTTCCGCAAGGACTACGGCGGCATCGGGAACCGGTATGGGGAACAAGACAAAGTGCTTGACGTTTGGGTTGCCCGTGGACGCGAATGGGCGAACATCATCAAGCGGATGACGGACGAGGATTTTACGCCGAAAACCGGAATCAAGGTGAACATCAACGTCATTCCGGCCGGAGCGATGCATCTGCTTATGCTGTCCAGCACCGCCGGACTCGCGCCCGACGTCGCGCTTGGAGTACAAGCGGACATTCCGATCGATTACGCGGTCCGGAATGCCGTAGTCAACCTGGGCGAGTTCAAGGATTATGACGAAATCGCTGCACGGTTCCGGCCGGGGGCGCTTATTCCGTATCAATACAATAACGGGCATTATGCGCTGCCGGAAAATCAAAACTTCAGCATGCTGTTTTACCGCAAAGACATTTTGCAGCAGCTTGGCGTTGAGAAAGCGCCGGAAACGTGGCAGGACATTATGGATTTGATTCCGCTCCTGCAGCAGAACGGCATGGACTTTTATTACGGGCATACGCCGGACGATTTCACCCCGTTCCTGTTCCAGAACGGCGGCGAATATTACCGCGAGAACGGCAAATATTCCGCGCTTGACACGCCGGAAGCCCTCAAAGCGATGAAGATGTGGACGGACCTGTTCACGAATTACAAAATCAACAAAAAAGCGGACTTCTATAACCGGTTCCGGACTGGAGAAATGCCGATCGGCATCGCCGACTACTCGACGTATATTTTGTTGTCCACGGCGGCCCCGGAACTGACCGGATGGTGGGAAATGAAGCCGATGCCGGGCATCCCGGGCAAGGACGGGCGAATCAACCGCTCGACGGGCGGGGCAGCACAAACCGCGGTTATATTCAAGGATACGGAACTGAAAAACGAGGCTTGGGAGTACTTGAAATGGTGGACCAGCGCCGACGTGCAAGAGCAGTTCGGCTCCGAGCTGGAATCGATTCTCGGCGTCGAAGCGCGTTGGAATACGGCGAACGTCGAGGCGCTGAAACGGCTGCCATGGTCTTCTCAGGATATCGATTCCGTACTGAAGCAGTGGGATTGGTTCAAGGAACGCGAGATCGTCCTTGGCGCTTATTTCACGACACGTCATATTACGAATATGTGGAACGAAATCGTGCTGAACGGAAAAACGGTTCGCGAAGCTGTCGAAGACGGTATCAAGGAAATCAACAAAGAGCTGCGGAAGAAACGCGAGGAATTCGGACTCGACAAAACGGAGCAGCAAGTAAACGCGAAGGGGGCGGCAGCCGGTGAGTGAAATTACGGCAGAGACGAAAGCAAGCGGGCGGGTGCGCCCCGTCCGGACGGCTTTCAAGCTGCAGGGGATATGGGCGGACATCGTACGGAACCGGGTATCGTTTTATTTTCTCGCTCCGTTCATGATCCTGTTCCTGGTATTCACGGTCATTCCCGTGTTGACGGCGTTTGGGCTAAGCTTCACTTATTTTAATATTCTGGAGCCTCCCAAATGGATCGGCCTGTCGAACTACCGGCTGCTGTTCATTGATGACGACATCTTCTTGACTGCGCTTGGAAACACGTTGAAATTCGCAATCGTCACCGGACCGGTCGGTTACGCCATGGCGTTTCTGCTCGCCTGGCTGATCAGCCAAATTCCGCAGAAATACAGGTTTTTCTATACGCTCTGTTATTATACGCCGTCGATCGCAAGCGGAGTCGCAATGACCGTCGTCTGGCAGTACTTGTTTTCCGGCGACCGCTACGGCCTGCTCAACTATTGGCTGCTGAAGCTTGGATTTATCAATGAACCGTGGCAGTGGCTGGAAGACGTCAATACGATTCTGCCGATCATTATGATCGTGTCGCTTTGGATGAGCATGGGAATCGGATTTCTCGCCTTCCTGGCAGGTTTGCAGAACGTCCCGCGCGATATGTACGAAGCCGGCGCAATTGACGGCGTCAAATACCGCTGGCAGGAACTGTGGTACATAACAGTTCCGGCGGTGAAGCCGCAGCTGCTGTTCGGCGCGGTCATGCAGGTGGTCGGGGCACTCAACGTGTTTAGCGTCAGCGTCGAGCTGGCGGGCATGCCGAGCCCGTTATACGCCGGGCATACGATTTTGACTCACCTGCACGATTATGCGTTTATTCGTTTTGAAATGGGCTACGCTTCGGCGATCGCCGTTGTTTTGTTCTGCATGATGGTCGGCTTGAACCGATTCATTTTCAAATGGCTTGGAAACAAGGAGTGATCGTTGTTGGCAACATTATCGGGTTCCATGGTGAAAGGCAGAAGAGTGGACTGGGGGGGGATCATCCTCTATTTGGGATTGACCTGCTTTGCGGTGCTGATGGTGGCGCCCCTTGTTTATCTCGTTTCAACTGCGTTCAAACCGCTCGAAGAACTGTTTTTGTTTCCACCGAGGTTTTTCGTCATCAACCCGACGTTGAAAAATTTCAACGATCTGCTGATGATCACAGGGGCATCCACGGTGCCGTTTTCGCGGTACATTTTCAACAGCCTGTTTATTACGATTGCCTCCGTCAGCCTAGGGGTCGTCATTTCGGCGATGGCCGCTTATCCGCTGAGCAAACATCCGATGCCGTTTCGCAAACAGATCTTTTCTATGATCATCCTTGCGCTGATGTTCGCTCCGGCGGTGACGCAAATCCCGCAATATCTTGTCATCACCAAACTTGGTTTGATGAATACGTATTGGGCAATGATCGTTCCCGGCTTGGCGGCCCCAGTATTTTTGTTCCTGACTAAGCAGTTTTTGGATCAAATTCCCGATCCGCTGCTGGAAGCGGCCAAAATCGACGGCGCGCGGGAAGCGGTTATTTTCTGGAAAATTGTCATGCCGATGCTGAAGCCCGCTTTATCCACGGTTGTGTTGCTCAGCTTCATCAGCACCTGGAACGATCCGGGCCCGGCCATGCTGTTCACGACGTCGGAAAGCATGAAAACGTTGCCGTACGCGTTATCCACGATCAGCGGAGGGACGGGAGTCATCGCCCAAGCCGGAGCCGGTGCGGCGGCGGCATTGCTCACGGTTATCCCAAGCATCGTCATGTTCGTCATTTCGCAGCGGATGGTACTCGAGACGATGGCCCATTCGGGCATTAAAGATTAACGCGTAAGGAGCCGAATTTCATGAAACGATCGACTTCGAAATGGGCAATGGCCTTGCTGATGATGCTGGTGCTGCTCGGGCTGCCGAACGAAGCTGCGGCCAAAAGCCCGTACAAAGGTTATACCTATAGTCAGTCCGAGGATACCCCGCTTTCGATCAACGGATATTTGTATCGCGATTCGATCGAAGGTTACGAATGGGAGGCCGGTCCGCTCAAGGGACCGGAAGATCTGTTCATCGCCGGAGACGAAACGATTTATGTGGTCGACGGGGGCAATAACCGGGTCGTTCATTTCGACAAGAGCAAGCGCTTGCTCGGTATTTACGGCGATCCGGAGGGCAAAGGGCTACTGAACGGCCCGAAAGGCGTTTACGTCACAGGGGAAGGCGAAGTATACGTCGCCGATACGCTGAATCATCGGATTGTCGTGTTCAGCCGGGACGGCAAGTTCGTCAAGGAATTTGCCGCTCCGCAAAGTCCGCTGCTTGGCGCGGACTTCGTTTATTCGCCGTCCAAGCTCATTATCGATAAACGGAACTATATGTTTGTCGTAAGCGAAGGCGCATACCAAGGCTTGCTGCAGATCGACCCGAACGGGGTTTTTAAAGGTTTTTTCGGCGCCAACCTGCTAGGCTTCAGCTGGGAAAAAACGTTCGTGAAGTTCGTTGCCACGCAAGAGCAGAAGGAGCAGATTTCGAATGAAAAGCCTCCGGAATTTTCGAACTTGATTCAAGATCAGGAGGGCTTCGTCTACACGACGACGCTAGGCATTCCGACAAACCAGGTGAAGCGGCTGAGTGCCGTCGGCGTCAATACGCTGGCGGACATCGAATACGGCGACCATCATATGGCCCGCCGCAACTGGGAGAAGCTGTTTCCGACGTTCGTCGACGTCACGGTTAATGACAAAGGCGTATTCACCGCTCTGGATCAAACGACAGGCAGAGCGTTCCAATACGACAAGCTCGGCAATCTATTGTTCATTTTCGGCGGCATCGGCGAGCAGGACGGGTTGTTCAAGACGCCTTCCAGTATTGCGGAGACGAAGGACGGAACGATTTATATTGCCGACAGGACGCGAGGACGGATCGACCGTTTCCGGACGACGCCGTTCGCGGATAAGGTGCACGAGGCGACGGATTTGTACGTGGACGGAGATTACGAGAAGTCGGCTAAACCGTGGCGCGAAGTGCTGGACATGAACAGCAACTACGATTTGGCTTATAAGGCGATCGGCAAGGCGCTGTACAAATCCGGGCAATACCGCGAGGCAATGGATTATTTCGAATTGGCCAAGGCGCGCGACGATTATTCGGCTGCGTTCCTGGAATATCGCAAGCAGTATATGCGGCAGAACTTTGCCTGGATCGCGGTCGGGGCGGTTGCGCTATACGTGCTGCTCAAAATCGGCTTCCGTTTGTACCGGAAATGGAGAAGCAAGCGCGTCCAAACGAAAATCGCGGTATCGGAAGGGGGAGGCGCTTGATGAATACGGTGCGGCTGGCAAAACTGGCGCTGCTTCACCCGATCCAATTTTTCGAGGATATCCAGGAGCGGGCCAAATGGCACCAAGCTTTTGTCATGATCGGTCTCGCGATTTTGGCTCATTATCTTTCCTTGACGTTTTCCGGCTTTTTGTTCCAAACGCGGGAGCCTTACCAAGTATCGATCTTGATCGAAGCGTTATGGATTGTCGTTCCTTGGCTGACCTGGTCGGTCACGAATTGGGGCGTCAGCACCATCATGGACGGAGAGGGCAAGTTCAAGCAAATTTTCGTAGGCAGCTCGTTTACGCTGATGCCGTACATTGCCTTGTCGGTGCCGGTGGCGCTGTTGAGCAATCTTCTCTCTAAATCGGAAGCGAGTATATATAGCGGGCTGGAATCGTTCATGTTCGTTTGGATCGTCTTCTTAATTCTGATGCAGGTCAAAATCGTTCACGATTTTACGTTCGGCAAAATGTTATGGATCACGTTCCTGACGATCGTCGGCATGTTCATCATTTGGTTTATCGGACTGCTCTTGTACGGGCTGATCAACCAGTCGATCCAGTTCGTGATCGGGATCTATAAAGAAATCAACTACCGCTTGTAGGGAGGGGAGTACAAACGATGACGAATAAAGTGAAAAAAATCGTGGTTTCCGCCGCAATGGCCATCCTGTTTTTCGCGACGGCCTCCCCGTATTTCTCGCAAGCGGAAGACGGCGGGGCCGGGCAGCAGGCGTCCTCCGATACGGCAGGGCAAAGCTCGGACCAGGTGGCGGTGGCGGCAGTGGATCAGACGGCTGGAGGAGAGGTGGCAGCAGGCACGGCCGGTGAGCAAAGCACGGATCCGGCTCCGGCGGCGGCAGGGGAACCTGCAGCGGACGCCGGGAATCCCGGAACGACCGGGAAGCAGGATGCTCCCCCTGCAGTTAACCCCGCCGCGTATAAGCCAACAACGGCGAAGAAGAAGGTCGCCGAAAATGCGAATTATGATCTATTTATGGACGAAAAAACAGGACAAATTCGTCTGGTCGGCAAACGCAGCGGCAACGAATGGGGAGCGCCACCGGTGGAGAAAAAGATGCCCCCGGCCAATCAGAAGTATATCGAGTCTCCGGTCCATATCCGCTATACCGAAGGCGGTGACGTGCGCCAGACGTATCCTTCCAAAGAGAAGGAAACCAAAACGACCGTGAAGACGACCGATCAAGGGGTCTTGGTGCAATACGAGCTCAAGGAGCTTCAAATCGATTTTGCCCTGGAATATAAGCTGCTTGACGAAGGGATCGAAGTCCGTATTCCGTTCCAATCGATCCATGAGAAAGGCAAGGCCAGGCTGATCAGCCTGGAGCCGTCGCCGTTCTTCGGCGCAGCGCCGGAACAGTCTAAGGGAGCGATGTTCATTCCCGACGGTTCGGGAGCGCTCGTCAAGTTCAAAACGAATCATCCGACCTATTTCGAACCGTACAGCGAGCGAATTTACGGCGGAGATCAGGCCTTTATGACGACTGTATATAAGCAGGTCACCTACAATAAAGGCGAGCTGGAGAGCTACGGCCCTCGCGAAGCGGCTGCGCTGCCGGTGTTCGGAATATACAGGGATGCAACCGCGTTCCTCGGAATCGTCACCGAAGGCGATGCGGACGCCAAAATCAACGGAACGCCGTCGGGCATACGCAATATTCCGCTGTACCGCACTTCGGCGGAATTGATTTACCGCAACAGCGACATCGTATTTATCGGCGGCTCCGGGGAAATTCCGCTTGCGCAGCGAGAAATGATTCCCGGCGACCGGGCCGTTCGGTTCGTGCTGCTGGAGGGCGCTCAGGCGGACTATGTCGGCATGGCCCATGCTTACCGCGACTACTTGATCCGCGACAAAGGCATCAAGCCGGTTGAGGACCAACGGTCTGTCCTTCAACTGAGGCTGTTTGGCGGAGTATTGCGCAAAGATATGATCGGCAATACGTTTGTTTCGATGACGACGTTCGAGCAAGCGAAGGAAATTTTAGATGCTTATATCGCGGGCGGAGTGAATTCAATCGAGGTTACGTATGAGGGATGGTCGAATGACGGCATTTTCGGCAACGCTCCGAATCATTTCCCGGCAGAAAGCAATCTCGGCGGCAACCGCGGTCTGGAGGCGCTGGCCGCTTACGCCAAGGAAAAAGGCGTCCGGCTGTACCTGAAAACGAATTACGTGAAGCCCTATGAGAGCAGCGATTCGCTCAAGACGTCCCGGGACGCGATTCGGGGGCTCAACAAAGAAGTGATGGAAGTCAGAGACCCGTGGGTGACGACGAATCAGCCTTCGTGGAAGCTGTTTTATTATTTGAAGCCGAGTCGGGTGTACGACGAATACATCGCCGAAGAAGCCGGCAAACTCGCCGAGCTCGGCGTCGGCGGCATTCATATGCAATACTTGGGCGACACGCTATATTCGGATCAAAGCTCGGATACGCCGTACAGCCGCAAGCAAACGATGGAAACGTGGACGAAAGCGTTGGATCTGATGCGTTCGCAAACCGGACGTGTCGCGGTCGACTACGGCTTCGCTTATGCGCTTGGTCACGTTGACCGGATCGACGGCGTTCCGCTGGATTCCAGCCATTATACGTACGAGGACGGCTCCGTGCCGTTTTACCAAATTGCTTTGCGAGGCCTCGTTCCTTACACCGGCGATCCGTCCAATTTGCAGGACGATCCCCGCATATGGAATCTTCGGCTTCTCGAATACGGAGCGATGCCGAGCTACTCGCTGACTTATGAGGACAGCTCGCTGCTCAAGCGGACGATGGTCGACTGGCTGTTCAGCTCGGACTACCGCAAGTGGGTGAAGCCGTCGATCGATCAATACCGGAAAATATCCGAGGTGCTGGATTTGGTGCAAGGGCAGGAAATTGCCAATCACGAACAATTGGATACTTATGTGTACCGTACGACGTATGCAAACGGCGTGCAAGTTACCGTAAACTATGACGGCGAGCCGGCAAACGTCGGGGGCGATGTCATCAAGCCTTATGACTACATGGTCCGGAAAGAGGGAAGCTAGCGATGAAAAAAAGACCCGGTCTTACGATGAGGGCTCGCCATATCGCCCAAGGATATTCGTTTATATCGATCTGGATCGTCGGTTTCTTCCTGTTTATGGCCATTCCGCTATTCAAATCGCTCATGTATTCGTTTCAGGATTTGAAAATCATGACAGGCGGTCTGGAAGCGACCCAGGTCGGGCTGAAACATTACGATAATGCGTTTACGGTTGATACGTCTTTTGTTCCGAGACTCATTACGGCGTTCACGAACATCGTTATACAAGTCCCGCTAACACTCGTTTTTGCGATGTTCAGCGCGCTGCTGCTAAACCGCAAGCTGTTCGGCCGCATCGCATTTCGCGGAATTTTTTTCCTGCCTGTCATCATTGCGTCCGGGGCCGTGCTGAAGAAGCTGATGGGGCAAGGGGCGACGCGGCTTCCGATCTTCGACCAGGTGGATCTTGTCGGCAAGCTGATCGATTACGTGCCGGGGCAAATTTTGTTCCCGCTGCTGAAAATGATGGATGCGATCACGCTCATCATGTGGGATTCCGGCGTTCAAGTCCTGATTTTTCTCGCTGGCCTGCAAAGCATCTCTACCACATTGTACGAAGCGGCCAAATGCGACGGGGCGACTCCATGGGAAAGCTTCTGGAAGGTGACATTTCCGATGATCACGCCGATGATTCTCGTCAATACGCTGTACAGCCTCGTGAGCTCCTTCACGAAGGTGGATAACGGCGTGATGGATTATATCCAATTCATCGTGTTCAACAAAAACGATTACGGCTACGCTTCCGCGCTCGGCTGGATTTATTTCATCTTTATATTTCTCGTGATCGGCATCGTGTTTTTGATGTTCCGCGGCGCTTCGGCCGACGAAAGGAGGTAACGACATGACGATCAATCGAGATGCAGTTGCGACGCAGGTTTCCGCGTTCAAGCGGATTGCAGCGGATAAAAGAGCGGCTGCGGATCCGCTTCGGCGTGCGGCAGCGCGGCGAGCAAAAACGCTTGTATCCCAGCTGTTCGTTTATTCGGTATTGCTTAGTCTCGCATTCGTCTTCATTTATCCGGTGCTGTTTATTTTCAGCAAATCGCTCATGCAGGCCGGCGACGTTACCGACGCGACCGTTAAGTGGATCCCGAAGCAATTGTCATTTGACAATTACGTCTATGCGTTCAAGCAGCTTGATTTTTGGAGAAGCTTCACCAACAGTACGATCATCTCGCTTGGCGGCGCCGTTGTGCAGATCTTAAGCTGCGCTGTCGTCGGTTACGGCTTTGCCCGTTTCCGATTCCCGGGGCGAGGCTTGTGGCTTGCGCTTGTCTTGTTTACGTTCCTAGTACCGCCGCAAACGATTATCGTTCCGCTGTTTTTGCAATTCAGCAATCTGGGTTGGCTGAATACGTATTTCCCGTTTATCGTGCCGGGGCTGTTCGGCCACGGACTGAAAGGCGCGTTGTTCGTCCTGATCTTCATTCAGTTTTTTCGTAAGCTGCCGAGCCAGCTCGAAGAAGCGGCGCTCATCGACGGGGCGGGGGCGTTTCGGACGTTTCGCTCCATCATGTTTCCGCTCGCGCGTCCGGCGATGCTTGTCGTGTTTTTGTTTTCGCTCGTATGGCATTGGACCGATACGTATGAGCCAACGATGTATTTGATGGACCCGGCGAAGTTCAACATTTCGCAGCAATTATCGATTCTGAACGGAGAAGGCCAAGAAGAAGGGGCCAAACAGCTCGCCGCAACCAAATCCGTCATCGGCGAACCGCCAACGAAAGTGAACCGCGTGATGGCCGGGACGTTGTTGTCGATATTGCCGATCCTGGCACTCTACTTGTTTACGCAACGTTATTTTGTGGAAAGCGTGGAGCGAACGGGAATTGCGGGCGATTAACCAACCTGAACCGTATTAAAGGGGGTGGTGCCGCTTCATTCAGCGGGTATTTTAGGGACAGCAGTCGAGTCATGAAAAGGGGTTAGGATATTGAACTTAGGGAGGATGAATATGAAAAAGTTATTGCTTTTATCGTTAGTTTCCATCATGTCGCTTGCTATAATTCTTTCCGGATGCGGCGGCAAAGGTTCCGATTCCGGGAACACGAACACGGATACGGCCGCTCAAAAAGACACTACAGATAATGCAAAGACTGACGATAAGACCGCAAAGGAAGATACCGAAAAAACAGCTGACACGGAATCCCAAGACGATGCGGCCAAAACGGATACGGTAAATACGGAACTGTCAGGCGAGATTACGCTTTGGAATGGCCTTGGAAAAGACGACAAATCGTTTGATGACGTGATCGTAGGCTTTAATAAAAAATACCCGAACATTAAAGTAAACAATCTTAAAAACGGCACTCATTACGAAATCGCCAACAAAATGAAAACAGCGATTGCCGCCGGATCGGGCGCACCGGATGTTTCGACGATGGAACAAAGCTATTTCAGCAAGTTCAATGCGACCGACGCTTTCGTCGATTTGCTGCAGCCTCCGTACGACGCCAAACGGTATGCAGGCGATTTTTCGGATAACATATGGGAGAAGTTCCATTCGCTTGACGGTAAAAAGCTGATTGCGATTCCAATTGATGCTCCTCCAGGCCTCATGTACTACCGGGCAGACATTATGGAGGAGAACGGATTCCCTTCCGATCCGGATGAGCTGGCGACCTATATGGAAGATCCGGACAATTTGATGAATATGGCCCAAACGTTAAAAGCACAGGGCAAATACATTCTTGAGTATGACTCTGAAATTTTGGACATGATGAGCGACTCCAGATTTTTCGACAAACAACTGAACTACAATCACACGGGCGATAATTATATTAAAGGTTTGGATTTGTCCAAGAAAGTCAAGCAGCTTGGCCTTGCTGCCAATTTCCAGGGCGACGCATGGAACCAGGCGCTGAACAACGGCAAGCTTGCAATGATCTGGAGCGCTTCCTGGTATTTGAACGGCCTTAAGATAGACTCCAAAGACAATGCGGGCAGATGGCGCGCGACCCGTCAGCCGCTGAACACGTATTCGGTTGGCGGAGGCTCCGCGCTCGTCATTCCTTCGCAAAGCAAAAATAAAGAGTTGGCATGGGCATTTGTCGAATATGCTTTGCTCACGCTTGAAGGCCAAAAAGCGCAACTTAAATACAATTCGCTCCCTGCTTTTAGACCTGCGCTGCAGCTGCCGGAAATTACCGAAAGCGAAGACGCGTTCTTGGGCGGACAAAAAGTGTTTGCGCTATTCGCCTCGTTAGTAGATAAAATGCCACCGGATTATCCGTCTTCCCTGGAAGGAGCTGCATGGAAGGTATGGAGTGCAGGGATCGAAAAAGCGATGAAAACGAATCAGGATTCAAGAGCGGCGCTGCAGCAAATTGCGGATGACGTTGAGAAGGCGGTTGCGAAGGACAAAGCAGAGTTGCTGAAATCGATCGGTCAGTAATATTCGGAGTCCTTTATCGTTAACAAGCACGGAATCATTGTCAAGGAGGAAGTGAAAGGATTCAATTCACTTCCTCTATTTCATTTAAACGAGGAGGCCATTCAAAATGACCATAACCAACGCAAAAATAGCGGATCTGCAAAAGGATTACGAACGTTTCCACCGCGATGTCGCCGCGCTTCCCGCATTTGCGAGAAGCGGCGGGGTTACCGCGATCGGAGAATCGGCGTTTTCGGTATGGATTCACCCGGAGTCGAACCCGATTATCGCAGCGACACGATACGGCAAGGGGCGCGTCGTTGTAGTCGGCAATGAGCTGTATTTTAATCTGCTCGAATCGGCGGATTCGGCGTGCGGCTTGCTTTCGCGGAACATCTTGCTTTGGCTGACGGAGGAAGAGACGGGTGCGGATGATGCCGGTGCATTGAGCGGCGCGGAAGCGAATGCAAGCGAAAATCCGGGTACTGGCACGCCCGGTTCCCGCTATCAGGACGCATTGGACGGGCGCGGCGCGCTGAAGCTCGCGACGACATCCGGCACGCTTGCGGCTTCCGCTTCGTTTCCGGTGGAGCCGGTCAAAGCCGCCAGCTGGTCGTCCATTGCGCTGGACCCATCCGTATACCCGGTTGCGTATGTAGACGCTTCGATCGACGACGCGGATGTATCGGTCCTTGAAGCGTATATCCGGCAAGGCGGCAGCATTGTGGTCGCGCAAAGAGGGTGGCTGCTCTGCTCCGCGCCGACGGAAGCCGTGCAGAGCCGGGTTCCGGACCGTGCGGTGCAAATGAGCGACTATCCGCTGCAGAAACTGTTGAACCGGGTTGGCTTATGCTTGCTCGACAGTGTCGCACAGTGGTATGTGCGGCCGGGCGATACGCTGCCGGATCAGACGTTCCTGCAGGTGAACGATACGCATACGCAGCGGTTGTTCGACCAGGCCTTGGCGATTGAACGCGGAGAATTATCGTTCGATGATCTGAACGTCGGCAAACCCGGGGCAAACGTGGAGGACAAAGTCAGAGTGATTACGGCTGTAGTGGAAGGCACGATTCGTTCGCTTGCGGAGGAAGCGCCGCTGCTGAAAGTGATCCGGGACGAAGCGAAAAAAGTTAAGCCGGTGCCGTTGCCGTTCGACAAATCGAAGCAGCCTTATACCGCGGCGGTGTTGTCGTACATGTTCCAGCAGGTAACGCTCGATCCGGACAATGTTAAGTCGCCGTATGCGGATGTTTTTCCGCGAAGCGTCGGAGAAGAGGCGGAGACGGTGTACGATCAAGTTGTCGAGGTCAACTTTGACTACTTGGATTTAAGCTATATGCGCATGCTGAGCGCCCCGTTGAATTGGCACAGCACCGGGCTGTACGCTCCGGCAGGCAAAGTTGTGACGGTGGACGTGCCGGAAGGGACCGAATATTTGGACGTGCAAATCGGCGTGCATACGGACAATTTGTGTGACAATCCGAAATGGGATCGAGCCCCGATCGTAGCGCTGAAGCAGCGGCTGAAGCCGGGGACCAATCGAATAAACAGCCCTTACGGCGGTTTGATTTACCTCATTCCGGCCAAGCCGAAGGCAGGCGTAAAAGTCAGCGTGACGATCCACGGGGCAGTACGGGCGCCGTATTTCGTATTAGGCGAAACGACGGAGCAGGAGTGGAACGAAATGATCAGGCATTATCCGGTGCCGTGGGCAGAACTGCAGGGCAAACGCATCATCGTTACCGTGCCGGCGGACAATATCCGCGATTTGGAGCGGCCGGAGCAGCTTATGCGCAAATGGGACGAAATCGCCGATCACTACGACAAACTTGTCGGCGTTGCGCCGGATCGGCCGATCCCGCACCGCAGCCCGGACAATCCGCAGCGGTTTGTCGCCGATAAACAGATTAGCGCGGGATGGATGCATTCCGGTTACCCGATTATGTTCTTCGAAGGGGTTACCGCTGAGGAAGCTGTCGATGTCGACGCGATACAGAATAAGGCCTGGGGGTTCTGGCACGAGCTCGGGCACAACTACCAGCAAATCCCTTGGTTCTGGGACCCGATCGTCGAAGTAACCGTCAACCTGCATTCGATTCATATTCAGTCGCTGTACGGAAACCGCTCCCGTTTGTTCGAAACCGGCAAGGACGGCAAAACGAATTACGACCGGGCGCTTGAATTTACGAACAGCGATGATCCGAACAAAAATTTTGAAGATGTCGGCTTTTTCGAACGGCTTGTCATGATCAAGCAGCTGCAAATGGCTTTCGGCTGGGAGTTTTACACGAATTTGCACATCGCTTACCGCGAGCTGCCGCTGGACCAAGTTTCCATGGACGAAGAAGATGACGAACCGCAGAAGGTCGATCTTTTCGTGATCATGGCTTCCAAAGTGAGCGGCCGCAGCCTGCTGGAGTTTTTCGATCGGTGGGGGCTGCGCTATTCGGAGCAAGCAAGAGCGGCGGTGGTAGCGCTTGGGCTGCCAAAGCCGGAAACGGAAATTTGGAATACAAGAGAAGCAGGCTGAAGCCATTGCAGAATAGCAAGGATGGAGGAAGGAACCATGAATCTACCGACTCAAGGCAGAACAACAATAAATTTCAACGGCGATTGGAAGTTTATTCGCGATGACTTGGCCGGAGCCGAGCAGAAGCTACTTTCGGATGAAAACTGGGAAACCGTCTGTTTGCCCCATACGCCGCAAATCGAAACGGTTCACGTCGACTTGCATTTTCAAGGGATATGCTGGTATCGCAAGCATTTTACCGTATCCAAGGAAGACGCGGGGAAAAAGCTGTTTATCGAATTCGAAGCGGCGATGCACGAGGCCGATGTATGGATCGACGGCAAATATAAACTGAACCATAAGGGCGGTTATTTGCCGTTTACGGTCGATATTACGGACGACATTGAAGTCGGGGCCAGCCATGTCATAGCAGTCCGGCTGGACAACCGGGACAACGGAAACATTCCTCCCGGAAAACCGCTCGCCAGCTTGGATTTTTCCTACTTCGGCGGGCTTTACCGCAACGTGCATCTGCATGTGACGGACAAACTGCACGTCACCGATGCGGTTTATGCCGGGATCACGGCGGGAGGCGGCATCTTCGTTCAGTATGACGATGTGTCGAAAGAGACGGCCACGGTTCGTATCCAAACTCACGTCGCGAACGAACATGACATAGTCAAACGGGTAAAAGTGGTCACGTCGCTTCTTGATAAGGAAGGTCGGGAGGCAGCTTCGGCCGTAAGCGAGTCTGTATCGGTTGCCGCGGGGGACGATCAAAACTTCATCCAATCGCTTAAGGTAACGAATCCGCGGCTATGGCATCCGTACAGTCCTTATTTATACAGCTTGCGGACGCAAATCTGGGATGTCGATGGGATTGCGGACGAAAAGATTACCCGGATCGGCATCCGCACGATCTCGTTCAGCAAATCGGGAGGATTTACGATCAATGGCGAGCGGCTCGTCATTCGCGGGACGAATCGGCACCAGCAGTTCCCTTACATCGGCAACGCGGCATCGAACAACGCCCATTATCGCGATGCGATCAAGCTGAAAGAAGGCGGGTACAACTTCGTCAGACTCGGTCATTACCCGCAAGCGCCCGCTTTTCTTGATGCGTGCGACGAACTGGGGCTTATGGCTGTCGAACCGGTTCCCGGCTGGCAGTATTGCGAAGAAGGGGAGTTTCAAGACATCGTTCGGCAAAATATTCGCGACATGATTCGGCGCGATCGGAACCGTCCCTGCGTGGTCATGTGGGAGGTTAGCCTGAACGAGACGTACCCCGGCCGCAGAGGGGCGACGGACGAGTTTTTCCACGAATGTCATCAGATCGCCCACGAAGAATATCCGGGGGACCAGATGTTTACATCCGGCGATACGATCGGACGGAAAAATCCGGCTTATGTCAATTTCGACGTACCGCACACGTTGTGGGACGACGACAATTTAAGCCGGCCGCTCGAAGACGTGCTGCCTGACAAAGGCGGATTTGACCGGGAATACGGGGACTACGAGTTCGGCGGCCACGATAGCACGAGCAGGGTATCACGCGGCGCGGGCGAGGAAAAGCTGCTGCTGCAAGCGTGGAACTACCAGTGGTCGCTGAACCGTAACCGGGGAAACCGCTGGTCGCTTGGCGACGCTTCGTGGGTCGGCATCGACCATAACCGCGGTTGTTACCCATGGGTAGCCGAATGCGGCGCACTCGATACGTTCCGATTGCCCAAATA
Organism: Paenibacillus sp. sgz302148; assembly: GCF_056120465.1. Classification (NCBI taxonomy): domain Bacteria; kingdom Bacillati; phylum Bacillota; class Bacilli; order Caryophanales; family Paenibacillaceae; genus Paenibacillus; species Paenibacillus sp. sgz302148. Next base: position 67,244 of record NZ_JBVYOJ010000012.1, on the reverse strand, counting down.
CGTTTATTACTTTTACCAAAGTCAAAGAAGACCGGATATTGCCTACGAACATGTGGACTGCGGCCCGATGGTATATATCGCAAATCGTTGGACGGAACGGACCTCCCCGGCCAAGGTCGTCGTTTTCTCCAATTGCGACGAAGTGGAGCTGTTTGTAAACGGGCTATCGATTGGCACACAAACACCCGATCAAGGACCAGATACGGATTATGGCGAGCGCATTACGGGGTATGAAGTGGACTATTGGTTGACCGACGAGGAGCAGCACAAGTGGAAGGATACGGGGGTTCAAGGCAAAACAGATGCCGGCGACATGAGGGTATTCCCGCATGACGGCGGGAATTGCCGCAATTTAGAGCGCGCTCCGTTTACGTTTACCGGAGTGAAGTATGAACCGGGCGAGCTGAAAGCGATTGGGCGGATTGGCGGCAAGGAAGCTGCGGCTTGCGTCGTGCGAACGCCCCTGGAGCCGAAGAAGCTTCATCTTCGTTTCGATTTAAGTGGCAAAGCGCTTGCCGCCGATGGTTCCGACTTCGTATTTGCCTATGCGGAGATTCAGGATGAGCACGGCACCGTAGCACTATCCGCCGACAATGAAATCATGTTAGAGGTCGAAGGACCGGCGGTTATCGTCGGCGACAATCCAGTACGGGCGGAAGCGGGCATCGCAACCGTGTTGCTGCAATCCCGTCAGGAGCCAGGACAAATTACATTAAAGGCTTATTCCAACGGACTGGAACCGGCCTTGGGCGCGATCAACAGCACCCCAAAAGATATGTAGTCCTTCGGTCATGCCTGCGTGATTTGTTCGAACTAGAACGGCGGCGTCTTACATAGGCGCCGCCGCTCATTTTACGCCGATACAACGTTCCTATTCTTGACGCTTCAAATCGATGGACGATAGAATGAAGCAGGCATCGAGAGCGACATAAGAACAGGAGAGTTGAAGCTGAATATGAAAACACCGAAGTCGGTTCGCAACGCGTTTCTGCTGCTAGGTTTGCTCACTGCGGGCACGATGGCGTTCGCGAATCAAGCAAGCGCTGTCACAACCTTCAAAGACATTAACGGCCACTGGGCCAAAACGACGATTGAATGGGGCGTCACCCAGGGGATTGCCAAAGGCTATCAGGACAACACGTTCCAGCCGAACCGCAACGTGACGGAAGCCGAGTTTTTGAAAATGCTCGTCATCGGCGTCGGCGGCAAAGATTTGGAGGATAACGAAAGCGATTCCTGGTCGGAAAAATATTATAGATTCAGCCGGCTGAGCAACTATCCGGTGAACGGCTTTAATTCGAATGACATCCGCAACAAGCCGGTTACGCGCCAGAAGGTGGCCGAGCTGATCGCGGCGGCCGACGGGGTCAACTACTCGGGCGATGCGGCCATCCAATACGTGCTTGGGCAAAAATACGCCAAAGGGCGCATCCCGAACGATCTGAGCGTCAAATCGTTCGTGGGCAAGGATTCGATTACGCGGGCGGAAGTGCTGCAGCTTGTGCGCAACCTGATCGATCACGGAATGAACAAGCTGTACGAGCGCCCGGAGCAGCCGACTTCGCTTGAGAAGCTGCCCCGTCTGCCGGAGCCGTGGGATTTGTTCCGCGACGACATGCACATGCTGCTGCGCAAGAAAGTGCTGGCGAACTACGAGGGATACCGGATTTACGACGACGGCGAAGCGAGCATCGTCTTTACGGCTCCGAAGAACGGAACTACTGGAGCGGAGGCGACCATTTCCGTTCGTTTCGAGCCGGAGACGAAGTTTTTCAGCAAGCTGTACATGACGGACTGGAGCAACGCGACAAGCCAGAAGCTTGCGGTTGACATATTGAAGCTGTACGGTTTCGAGGTCGACGGCAAATTCATCGACAAGATGAAGGACGCCGAGAAGACGGGCAAGGAAGTCAGCGTCAAAATCGGCGACCGCGTGCTGAGCATCGATCCGCATGACAATCAGGAAGCGGGCAAATTGACCGTTTATTACCCGTATTGGCAAACGAAATAATTAGGAAAAAATGCAGCCTCTCTCATTCCGCTGAGGGGCTGCATTTTTTGTTGCGTTGTTATTTTGCCGAGGCCTAACCGGAGCCTATTGTGGATCGGATGTTTTGGGCTTCGTCAATGAGAGCAAATATTGGATCAAAGCATCTTGCTCTTTTTTCGTAAAACCGGTCGAGGAATCCACCCAATAATTATGGCCGGCACCCGTAACGTGTGCATCGCGGAGATCGGCGGACGCCTGGTTTGCCGCTACGACCTTCCCCCGCAGCTGTCGGTCCACCAAGGCTCTCAGGCTGTTGGCCGGTTCGGGGAGAACGCCTTTCTTGACCGTCCCGGGCGTACCGAGCTGATTTTTGGCGTCAGGCCCTACAGCAACGCCTCCGTCATGCAGATAAGGAGCCGTCCAATAGAGGCCGATCAGGCTCGGAACTTTGTAGCCTCCCGGTGAACCGCCTTGGGCGAAGGCGAGCTTGATTTGCTCCGGATCGAGCCGTTCCGTCGGCACTTTCAAGACGCGGGCGCCGGGCGGAACCGGTACGGGCGTATCGGGCGAATAGATGACGGGTTCAACCATATATTTTTCGATCGCGCTTAACGCTTTGGCCCGCGTCGGTTCGGTGCCGATCACCTCCGCCGAAACGACCCGGTTATTCGTCAAGAACGGACCGGCGTGGCAGGAAATGCATTGAGCCTTGCGAAAAACCCGTTCCCCCAGCATCATCGTTTGCGCATTCGGGCTGTTCGGCGGCTTTGGCGGAACAAGCGTATTCTGGTAGGCGGACAAACCATTGATCTGCTCCCATACGTTATATCCAGGCGACCCTGCGAGCAAGCCGTTCAGCGTAATCAGCGAAGGCCGCGGGAAGGTTGGCAGGGCAACTAGCTGATTGACGCCGGCCACGCCGGGTGTCGGATCGACGGAAGCAAAAAACTCGGAAGGCTTCCGCCCGGACTTCGGATCGAACCGGAATTTCGGGTCGGCCGCATTTTGCAAAATCGCTCCCAAAAATACTTCTTTGTCGATGCCAAACAGAGCTTGGCTCGAATCCGCGAGCGTCGTCAAATCCGAGCCAACGGCGTTGACGTTGTTGTTCAACACGCTTTGCCCTTTGAAAGGCCCGGCCATTCCCGTTCCGCTCCAGCTGTAAGGGTGATCGCCCAGCGTAAACGAATCCAGCGTTTGCGTCGGGTTGTTCACTTTGTCGCTTGTCGCGTCGAAATTTCCTCGCGGCCACTTCAGCAGGCTTGCATCGACCGCTCCCTCCAAAGCTTCCGGATCGGGCAAAGGCGCCTTCTTTCCATCCGTAGCAACGACCGTCCGATTGACGTCTTTGACGTATTGACTGAGCTGATAGACGTCGGATCTGCCGAAGTAAGCGGCCGTGTTGGTCGCAAGGCCGAACAGAAGGCCAAAATCGACGTCCGGATTCGGCGGTCCTTCGACTACCGTTTTGCTCCGGGTATCGTAAATCGCATGGCAAGCGAGACAAGTAATGCCGACTTTCGTTTTCCCTCCGGACTCCTTAAAAGGAAGGCCCAATACTTCTTTCGCTCCTCGGGCAACGTCCAGGCCGGTATCGATTTTTGCCCCTTTGTTGAACGTTTTCCCTCCGATCGTTACGGTTTGGGCTAGTTCTACGCGCAAATTGTCGGTTCCATCCCCATGCAGCTCGGCGATCGCCTTCTTGATGCCGGGCACGGTAAAAGCGCCGTTCACGAGGCCAAGTATGTCGGTGATGAATACTTCATTGCCGAACGTTTCCTCGCGGAACGTTTTTTGACCAAGCTTTAGCAATAGCTCATTGATAACGACGGCGCCGTTATGCGGCGAAAGAAAAGCGCGCCCCTGTTCGGTTTTCAACAGCTGCTTCGCTTCCTTCGCGGAGACCGTTTGACCCCACACGTCATAAGCCGGTTCGCTTTGTTCAGTCTGGCTGCTCGGCGAATGATTCGCATTGCGGGCGGAAACCCGATTGTGCTTCCATGACGTGAGCAATACATTAACCGTCGCTACGAGAATAACTGCAAGGAGAATCAACCACCATTTTCGCTGATTCATATATTTTGTTCCTCGGTTCCTTCCTTATGGTGTTCTGGACCTGGCGGCCTCATCGTTATTACTATTGATTTGTTATTCATGAATTATGCAGGGAAGGAAGTTGCAGGGAGGCATTCACCCAACGGCATCTCGAAAAATATGTTAAACCATCAAACGCATGAGGTGGCTTGGCCTATGTATCCTGGTCAATATGGTTACGTTCAGAAATGCCGGTTGATCCCGATCGCTTTTCCGCCGCAGTACCAACCGCAGCAGCCGGGGATCGAATCGATTATGGTGCCGCGACCGGTATCGGAAAATCCATTCTATACCGGCACCGGCAAGCTGCTGGACAAAGTTGCGATCATCACGGGCGGAGACAGCGGGATCGGACGCGCTGTCAGTTATGCTTTTGCCAAGGAAGGCGCGAATGTCGCGATCGCTTATTTGAACGAGCACGGCGACGCGGAGGAAACGAAGCGCAGAGTGGAGTCGCTGGGGCGGCGCTGCCTTCTCGTCCCGGGCGATCTCGGGTACGAGGCGCATTGCCGCGAAGTCGTGCGTCGCACGGTGGAAGCTTTCGGCAAAATCGACATCGTGGTGAACAACGCCGGAGAGGCGCACCCGCAGCCGAATTTTGAGCATATATCGGCAGAGCAGCTTGAACGCACGTTTCGGACGAATATTTTCGCGATGTTTTATTTGACGAGGGCGGCGCTACCCTACATGCGGCCGGGGGGCGCCATCGTTAATACGGCCTCAAGCACCGCTTACACGGGACACGAAAGCATCGTCGATTATGCGTCGTCGAAAGGAGCGGTCGTTTCGTTTACTCGCTCGCTATCGCTTTCCCTGGAGAGCCGGGGCATTCGCGTGAACGGCGTTGCTCCGGGCCCGACGTGGACGCCGCTCGTCCCTTCCAGCGCACCGCCGGAATATTATGCGACCTACGGCAGCGACACGCCGATGAAGCGGGCGGCGCAGCCTGCCGAGCTCGCGCCCGCCTATGTATATTTGGCCTCGGACGAAGCTTCTTACGTAAACGGGCAAATGTTTCATGTCAACGGGGGGACGATTGTAAACGGGTAGAGGCCGGATAATCGGTCTGCAGTCCGCAAAAAAGCCCACCTCTTCTTTATGGCGAAGAGAATGGGCTTATTATGTTGTGCTTCGGTTAATTAAGAAACCGCATCCGGCTGCATCTTGCCGCCCGTAAACTGGCTATTATACAGGTCGGCGTAGAACCCGTTCTTTGCAAGCAGCTCGTGATGCGTGCCTTGCTCGATCACGGTGCCGTGATTCATGACGAGAATGAGATCGGCATCGCGGATCGTCGACAGCCGGTGCGCGATCACGAAGCTGGTTCGGCCTTTCATAAGGTCGGTCATCGCCTTCTGGATGAACGCTTCCGTTCTTGTATCGACGCTGCTCGTCGCTTCGTCGAGAATCAGGATCGCCGGATCGGCGAGCACGGCGCGCGCGATCGTAAGCAGCTGCTTCTGGCCGTGCGATATGTTCGAGGCTTCTTCGTTCAGCACGGTTTCATAGCCTTCCGGAAGCGTGCGGATGAAGTGGTCGGCGTTAGCGGCTTTGGCCGCCTGCACGACTTCCTCGTCCGTCGCGTCCTCCCGGCCGTAGGCGATATTTTGCCTGATCGTGCCGTTGAACAGCCACGTATCCTGCAGCACCATGCCGAACATGCTGCGCAAATCGCCGCGCTTCATGTCGCGGATGTCGACGCCGTCGATCGTAATTTTGCCGTCGCTAATTTCGTAGAAACGGAGCAGCAGATTGACAAGCGTTGTTTTGCCTGCGCCGGTTGGGCCGACGATGGCGACGGTTTGGCCTTGCTTCACGTCGATGTTCATGTTCTCGATCAGCGGCGTTTCCTCGTTGTAACCGAAACGAACGCCCTGGAAAGCGACATGTCCTTTCGGCGACTCGATCTTAGGCGCACGTTCCTTGTCCGGCAACTGCTCCGGCTCGTCGAGCAGCTCGAACACCCGCTCGGCCGCGGCGACGGTCGACTGAATGATGTTTGCGATGCTGGCGACTTGCGTAATCGGCATCGTGAACTGCTGCGAATATTGGATGAACGCCTGAATATCGCCGATCGCGATCGAACCGCGCGTGACGAGAATGCCGCCGATGACGCAGACGAGCACGTAACCGATATTGCCGATAAACTGCATGACCGGGAAAATGCTGCCCGAGATGAACTGCGCCTTCCAGCCGTTTGCATACAGCCGTTCGTTGATTTCGTCGAATCGCTCGACCGACTTGGTCTCGTAGCCGAACGCTTTGACGATCGTATGGCCGGTGTACATTTCCTCGACGTGCCCGTTTAATTCGCCGATCGTTTTTTGCTGGCCGATAAAATATTTTTGCGAGCGCGAGGCGATTTGCTTCGTCGCCCATATGCTGAGCGGAAGCGTCACGATCGCGGCGAGCGTGAGCAGCGGGCTGATCGTCAGCATCATGATAATGACGCCGACCAGCGTAATGACCGAAGTGATCAGCTGCGTCACGCTTTGCTGCAGCGTGTTGCTGATCGTATCGACGTCGTTCGTGACCCGGCTCAGAATTTCCCCGTGCGTCCGGGCGTCGAAATATTTGAGCGGCAGCCGGGCCAGCTTGTCATTGGCGTCCTTGCGCAGCTGGAACACGATTTTTTGCGTGACGATGACCATCAGCCATTGCTGAATGTAGCTGAACACCGAGCTCAGCAAATAAAGCGCGCCGAGAACCATTAAAATTTGCAGGATGCCCGGGAAGTCGATTGCCGCGCCGGGCACGCCTTTAAGCTTGCCTACCGCGCCTTCGAACAGCAGCGTCGTCACATTGCCCATCAGCTTCGGGCTGACGATACCGAACACGGTGCTCAGCACGGCTGTCAGCAAGACGGCCGACAGTTGGATTTTATATGGCCGCAAATACCCGGCCAATCTTTTCAGCGTTCCTTTAAAATCTTTGGCCTTCTGCGCCGGCATGCCCATCATCGGGCCGCGGAAGCCGAAGTTCGCGGGATTCGGTCCTCCAGGTCCTTTGGAAGCGCCCGGTCCGGGGCGCCCCGGTCTGTTATGTTCGCTCATGCGATCTCCTCCTCCGATAGCTGCGAGGATACGATTTCCCGGTAAACTTCGCAGTCCGCCATCAGCTCCTTGTGAGTGCCGATTCCGGCGACCCGTCCTTCATCGAGCACGACGATGCGGTCGGCGTCCATAATCGTGCTGACCCGTTGTGCGACGATCAGCATCGTCGCGTTGCCTGTTTCCGCTTTAAGCGCGGCGCGAAGCTTGGCGTCGGTCTTGAAGTCAAGCGCCGAGAAGCTGTCGTCGAATAAGAAAACGGCTGGCCTGCGGGCGAGCGCGCGGGCGATCGACAGCCGCTGCTTTTGCCCGCCGGACAAGTTGGTGCCGCCTTGGGCGATCGCGGAATCGTAGCCGTCCTTCATGCCCTCGACAAAATCGCGCGCTTGCGCCGTGCTAGCCGCGCTCTCGACGATTTCGCCGTCCGTGTTCTCTTGGCCGAAACGGATGTTGTCGGCGACGGTGCCCGAGAACAACACGGCTTTTTGCGGAACGTAGCCGATACTGCTGCGCAGGCTGGCGAGCGGCATCCGGCGGATATCCTGCCCGTCGACCATGATCGACCCGCTGCCCGCATCATAGAAGCGCAGCAGCAAGTTCAGCAGCGTTGACTTGCCGGAGCCGGTGCCGCCGATAATCGCCGTCACCTCGCCGGGGTTCGCGCTGAACGTGATCTCGCTAACCGCCGGCTGCTCTGCTCCGGGATAACTGAACGTGACGTCGCGGAACTCGACGCGGCCTTCGGCCGGTCTGGTCGATTGTCCGCGTGTGTTGCCTGTATCCGTGATGCCCGGCTTCGTTTCCAGCACCTGGTTGATCCTGGCTGCGGACACGGAAGCGCGCGGAATCATGACGAACATCATCGACACCATAAACAGCGAGAACATAATTTGCATCGCATATTGGATAAAAGCCATCAAATCGCCGATCTGCATATGGGCGTTGTCGATGCGGATGCCGCCGAACCAGAGGATGGCGATCATGGCGAAGTTGAAGATGAGCATCATGGCCGGCATCATCGACGACATGATCAGGTTGACCTTAACCGACGTTCCGGTCAAATCGCGATTCGCTTCCTGAAACCGTTCCTGCTCGTGCTCGGTCCGGTTGAAGGCACGCGTCACCCGAATTCCGGTCAGATGCTCGCGCAGCACCAGGTTCAGACGATCGAGCTTGGCTTGCACCGCCTTGAACAGCGGAACGCCTTTGCGCGCGATCAGGATGATCACGGCAGCGATGGCCGGAACGGCGATCATGAGCACGAACGATAGCGTCACGTCTTGATACACCGCCATAATGATGCCTCCGATCATCATCGTCGGCGCGCCGATGAACATCCGCATCATGACGAGCAGCTGTTGAACTTGCGTAATATCGTTTGTCGTCCGGGTAATGAGGGAGGCGGGGCCGAATTTATCGAATTCGTACAGCGAGAAGCTTTCCACATGCGAGAAAACGCCGCTGCGCAGAATCGTGCCGAACCTGGCCGCGGTTTTGGACAAAATATAGCTCGCGCAAATGTTGCAGCCCGTAGCCGCCGCAGCGACGAGCAGCATAAGACCTCCGATTTCGAGAATGTAGGCCGTGTTGCCATCTACGACGCCATGATTTACAATGTCGGCCATGAGGGTAGGAAGGTAAAGCTGGCCGAGCGATTGCAGCAGCATAAGCACTACAACGGCGATCATGTGCGGGGTGTACGGCTTCAAGTACCTGAACAGCTTGAACATATCCGTCATCTCCAATTCTTGACGCAAAATACGTCGTATACGACGTGTCGTATGCGAAATTAATTTTAATGTGCTATAATGCTCTTGTCAACGTAAAAATGGGGGATCCAGATGAGTGATTTAGCAGAAGAAGCAAGACATATTCGAAGCGTAATTACCCGCCTCTATAAAGGTATGAAATATTGCGAGCGACAGGAACAAGGCGAAGCGGACCGCGGCGGGGTTACTTTCGCCCAAGGCAGCGTGCTCAACGTTGTTTTCCATCATCCCGGCATGTCGCTCAAGGAAATGAGCCAGCGGATGGGCTTTGCCCACAGCACGCTCTCCGGCATCGTCGACCGGCTGGAAAGCAAGTCGATGATCGAGCGGCGCGTCGATCCGTCGGACAAACGGTATACGCGCTTATATGTGACGCCGGCCGTGGAGTATTATATCCAGCATGAGCGGACGACGAGGCTCGATGCCTATTTGATGAAGCATATTGCAAAAGCGACGCCGGAAGAATTGGAACATATCCGGTCCGGGCTAGCGATTCTGGACCGCCTCGTGAGCGGCGAAACGGATGGCGCTCCGTCATAGCAAAGATAAAAAAGAAGCGGTGACGATGCCGCTTCTTTCTCGTTGTGCCTGCTTATTCGCTTTTTTCGATTTTTTTCAAAATGAGCTGCGTGACCGCATCGGCGCCTTCGCCGCTTTTTTGTTCGACGTATTCGAACTTGATCGTGTCTTTTTCCTTCAGACCGGCAACCGTCTCGCTCAGCTTATCGTCGATTTGGAACGCCTTGGGACCATCGGCGGTTTCGATTTCGATCGAATGCGTATCGATTTGGCCGTTGTACGTTCCGGTTCCCTGAATGACGTTGTTCTGACCGTTGTCTTTCCCGGTGTCTTGCCCGTCTTTTTGCCCGTTTTCTTGCATATCTGTCGGCGTCGTCGTTTCGCCGGTGCCTTCCGGTTTCGTTTGATTGTCTTCCGTTAACGTCGTTGGTTCTTGAATGCCGTTGTTTTCCGATTTGGCCGCAGGCTGCTCTTTCGTGCATGCCGTGAGTGATAAAGCTAGCGCCAGTGCGAGAGCTGCGTTGATGCCGAGTTTGAATTTTTTCATAGTCTAGCCCCTCCCTTATTTATTTAAACGCCGGAGAAGGGCCAAAAGTTTCGATCCGCCGCGAATTTGTCCGGAATTTGATGCGGGACGCCCGGGATTATGACTCGGGAAACCGCCTCGGACGGCGGGATTACGGACGGGAAAAGCTTCGTTATTTATTCAATAAATTGCGGTACGGCGAGTAGTCGATCTCGTTTTTCTCCAAGAAGGAAACCAAGCTGCGGTAATCGCGTTTTGGCGTCGCCATAATATATCCTTTGATGCAATGATCGCGGGTCACTTCGCTTTCGCCGCTTTCGATGGCGACTTGGCCGATTTTGGCCGCGATGGAATGGCGGGCGATGTCTCGAAACGGGCCCGGTACCGGGGCGACCAATTTCTCCAGGAAGCTCTTGGCATCCTCCGTCCACATGTGACGGCTGGAGTCGACCCAATGATTTTGCCAGTCGAGCTTCGATTTGCCGTCGCTTTTCGGCAGCACTTTTAGAAATTTACGGAACATGAAATACCCGCCGATGGCCATCAGCCCGACGAGCACGAAGCCCCAAAACAAAATAAAATACATGAACCAGTCTGGAGTCATTGTAACGTTCACCTCATTTGTTAAAATATAAGACTTTATAAGTGTGCACCATAATGATCTTATATTTCATCAATAAACGAATGCGCCGGTGAAGACGACGCAAGCCTTTTATTTTAGATTATATCGGATTTGTAGCATTATTTCGAGTTTCAAGTTAAAATAGGGAGTATGTTGAAAATAAGGAGGAAATCGAAGTGTTAAAGATTGGGTCTCACGTATCGTTTTCCGATAAAGGATTGCTTAATGCGGCCAAGGAAGCTATTTCCTACGGCTCCAGCTCATTCATGATTTATACAGGTGCGCCGCAAAATACCCGCCGCAAGCCGGTGGAAGACTTATATATTGCCGAAGGCCGGGACGTCATGGCACAGAACGGGATCGACGAAATCGTCGTTCATGCTCCTTACATTATTAATCTCGGATCCTACAAAGAGGATACGTTCGACCTTGCCGTCAACTTCCTGCAAGAAGAGATTCGCAGAACGAACCATATCGGCGTGAAAAACATCGTTCTCCATCCGGGTGCCTATACGGATAAAGACGCCGAATACGGGATCGCGCGAATTGCCGAAGGATTAAACGAGGTGCTGCGCGGAACCAAAGAAACCGACGTCAATATCGCCCTCGAAACAATGGCCGGCAAAGGCACGGAAATCGGCCGCAGCTTCGAGGAGCTGGCGCAAATTATCGAGAAGGTCGAAGATAACCACCGTTTGACGATTTGCATGGATACATGCCACATCCACGACGCGGGTTACGATATCGTTAACGATTTCGACGGCGTCATCGCCGAATTCGACCGCATCATCGGGCTGGACAAGCTGGCCGTCATCCACATGAACGACAGCAAAAATCCGCGCGGTGCGGGCAAAGACCGCCACGCTCCGGTGGGAGCGGGCTGGATCGGATACAAAGCGATGCGCAATATCGTTCATCACGAAGCGCTGAGCGGCCGTCCGTTCATCCTCGAAACGCCATGGATCGGCAAGGACGACAAAACTCAGCGTCCGATGTACGAGGCGGAAATCGCGCTGCTGCGCGGCGATGCTGCAAGCAGGTTCGGCGACGGCTTCTTCGATCATGTGGAGCGGCTGCATCACTTCTTCGGCAAGCAGGAAATCGATCCTCGCGATTATGTGCTGCAAGTATGGGACGTGCTCAAGAACGACGCCAAAGCGAAGAAGGCCGATCCGCGCGAGCCGATGGACAGGCTGTTCGACCTTGTGGCCGAAGGCGGCGTGTTCACCGACCTGAGCGAGGAGCAAATCAACCACCGGATTACCGCTTGGTTCGCGGGCAAAGAGCTGCTTGTGACGGTATAATCCGCGCGTTAAACCGCAATCGACGAAGATGAATGAATGTTGGGAGCCATAGAATCATGAATTTATCGAACTATCAGTCTACGCATAAAAGAGACGATCGCTCCAGCCGGGCACGTATGCTCATTTCTTGTCCGGACCAGCCGGGAATCGTTGCCGCCGTATCGCAATTTCTGTACGAATACGGTGCGAATATCGTTCAATCCGATCAATATACGATGGATCCTGAGGGCGGAATGTTCTTCATCCGCATCGAATTCGACCTAAGCGAGCTGGCGGACCGCCTTCTTTCACTGGAAAAAGACTTTGGGAAGATCGCGGACAAGTTCTCGATGCAGTATCGCATCTCTAGCGCCGATCAGAAGAAACGTCTGGCCATCTTCGTATCGAAGGAAGACCATTGCTTGCTGGAGCTGCTGTGGCAGTGGCAAGCCGGCGATCTGGACGCCGACATCGCGATGGTAGTTAGCAACCACCCCGACATGAAGGAGCTTGTCGAGTCGTTCGGCATTCCGTACCACCATATTCCGGTTACTGCGGACACGAAGCAAGAAGCCGAACGCAAGCAGATCGAAATCGTGAACGGCCACGCCGACCTGATCGTACTTGCGCGGTATATGCAGATCGTATCGCCGAAGTTTATTGAATTTTATCCAAACCGGATCATTAATATCCATCACTCGTTCCTTCCGGCGTTTGTCGGCGGCAAGCCTTACGCGCAAGCGTACAATCGCGGCGTCAAAATCATCGGCGCCACGGCGCACTACGTCACGGAGGAGCTGGACGGCGGCCCGATCATCGAGCAGGACGTGCAGCGGGTCAGCCACCGCGACAACGTCGACGACCTGAAACGGATCGGCCGACATATCGAACGGATCGTTCTGGCCCGTGCGGTAGCATGGCATGTCGAAGACCGTATTCTTGTTCATCAGAACAAGACGGTCGTGTTCAACTAGCAGCACGTTCGGTATGAACGGCGGGGTTGATTAGCTCGAATACTGTTCTCAGCGGGGGGACGCCGTGAGGCTCCCCTACGGCTGATGTAATACCGCGTAACTTGAGTCAAGATCAAGTCCTTGCGGGTAAGGGCGAGTCAACGGAATAACAGTAATACTGCAGTTAATTCCCACCATTTTGTCTGTTTTGGGCCATTTTGATGGAAAACCTGTAGTTATTTTTACGAATTTCCGGATTTCATGGCGAAATCGAACGATTTACATGGAGTTTTTCCAGTTAATTGTCTTCTAGTCCTGGCTTCCCGTTTATTAACTGTATATTTTCCAGTTAAAAATAGGCGTGGCCCCATAGAACCGACGGAAATTAGGTAAATATCGATAGAAAGAGATTGAGCGTCAGCACGAACTGGCATTCAGTCTCTTTTTTCAAAAATGAGAATAATGAAGTGGCTGCATGGGCTACAGCGCAAGGGCAAAGCGCAGGATTGGGATGCAGCTCGAAGGAGGCGTCAACGATGGCCAGACTATACGGAAACCGCATCATGCTGCGGGAATACCAATACTCCGATTTGGCGGAAATCCGCCGGTGGTGCAACGATCCGGAGATCGTCGACAACCTGTCGGACATCTTCCTGTATCCCCACACGATGCAAGCGAGCGAGCAGTATGTGAACAGCATCCTAGAGGGGACGACGGAGCAAAAAGGATTCGTCATCGCCCACCGCGAAACGGAGCAATATATCGGGCAAATCGATTTGTTCCGCATCGACTGGAAAAACCGCGCGGCGGAAATGGGCATCGTCATCGGCGTAAAGGAGCTGCTCGGCATCGGCTTCGGTTCCGAGGCGATCAAGCTGCTGCAGTCGTTTGTGTTTAACCGGATGAATTTGAATCGGTTGCAGTTGGAAGTGCATGATTACAACGAGCGGGCCATCCGCTGTTATACGAAATGCGGCTTTAAGGAAGAAGGCCGGCTGCGGCAGAAGCATTTCATGAACGGCCGGTATACGGATACAATATTTATGAGTATTTTGAAAAGCGAATACGAGGAATTAACGGCCGCATCGCAACAGTGAATACTGTAAGGCTTAAATAAGCGAATGTCATTCTTTATTGCGAAAATGTTGTATGCAATACAACATGAATGCATGGATCGTCCGATGGAAGCGTAATTGCTGCATGAACTACAACATTTTTCGCCGAAAACATGTTGGATAGCTGAAATTGTTGTATGCAGTGCAACATTCTCGCTCAAAACTGCCGATTTATTTTAAAATGCTGTATGAAATACAACAACACTTTTGTTCAAATATAAGACTTTATAAGTTTGCACCATAATAATCTTATATTTCATCAGTAAACGAATGCGACGATGAAGACGGCGCAAGCCGTTTATCCTCTTGGTTGCTCTTTAAGGTGAATTTCATATGAAAAGAGGCTCACTATGATACTGGAAGTAGCGATGCTGCAGGTGAAGCCGGGCATGTCCGAGGACTTCGAGCGCAGCTTCAAGCAAGCGTCGTCGATCATTTCCCAGATGGCGGGATACCTCGGCCACGAACTGCAAAAATGCATGGAAGTCGACAATAAATACGTGCTGCTCGTCCGCTGGGAGAAGCTCGAAGATCACACGATCGGATTCCGCGGCTCGGCGCAGTATCAGGAATGGAAGCGGCTGCTGCATCATTTTTATGATCCGTTCCCGACCGTGGAACATTTTACCTCCGTCGATTTGACATGATTTCTAGGTAAAATGTGTGTGCCAGGTGTGGAAATGTGTCCGTCTGAGTGGTACAATAATTCAATATATTTGTTTAGGGGGAAATCAACTATGACGGTTTCGAACAAAACGATTGATCAGTTGTCGATCGATACGATCCGCACGCTGGCGATCGATGCGATTGAAAAAGCAAAATCCGGCCACCCGGGCATGCCGATGGGCGCCGCTCCGATGGCTTATGAATTGTATGCCAAAGCGATGAAGCATAACCCTGCCGATCCGACCTGGATCGACCGCGACCGTTTCGTATTGTCCGCGGGCCACGGCTCGATGCTCCTCTATAGCGTACTGCACCTTAGCGGCTACGATCTGCCTCTTGAAGAGATCAAGAACTTCCGCCAATGGGGCAGCTTGACGCCGGGACATCCGGAGTTCGGCCATACGGCGGGCGTTGACGCCACGACGGGGCCGCTTGGACAAGGCGTTGCGATGGCGGTCGGCATGGCCATGGCGGAAGCTCAGCTTGCCGCAACTTACAATCGCGACAATTTCGAAATCATCAACCACTTCACGTATTCGATTTGCGGCGACGGCGACCTGATGGAAGGCGTATCCGGAGAAGCGGCATCGCTGGCCGGCCACTTGAAGCTGGGCAAGCTGATCGTGCTGTACGATTCCAACGACATTTCGCTGGACGGCGAACTGAACTTGGCGTTTTCGGAAAATGTACAGAAGCGTTTCGAAGCGTACAACTGGCAAGTGCTGCGCGTTGAAGACGGCAACGATCTTGCCGCCATTGCGGCCGCGGTGCAAGCTGCGCAAGCGGAAACGTCGAAGCCGACACTCATCGAAGTGAAAACGGTCATCGGTTACGGCAGCCCGAACAAAGGCGGCAAAGGCGGACATGCCGGCCCGCACGGTTCCCCGCTCGGTACGGATGAAGCGAAGCTGACGAAGCAAGTATACGGCTGGCCGGAGGAAGAGCATTTCCTCGTGCCGGAAGAAGTGAAAGCTCATTTTGCCGCGGTAAAACAAAAAGGCGCAGACGCGCAAGCGACCTGGGAGAAGCTCGTTGCGGAATACCGCCAAGCGTATCCGGAACTCGGCAAGCAATTCGACGCTGCGGTTGCAGGCGAATTGCCTGAAGGTTGGGACGCTGATCTGCCTGCGTATACTTCGGCGGACAAACCGCTGTCGACGCGCGTTGCATCGGGCAATGCATTGAACGGATTGGCGAAGAACGTATTTAACCTCGTTGGCGGCTCCGCCGACCTGGAAAGCTCGACGATGACGCACCTGAAAGGGCATAGCGTTTACCGCGCGGGCGAATACGCCGGCCGGAACATCTATTTCGGCGTTCGCGAGTTCGCGATGGCGGCCGCGATGAACGGCATTATGCTGCATGGCGGCTTGAAAGTGTACGGCGGCACGTTCTTCGTCTTCACCGATTACCTGCGTCCGGCAGTACGCCTTGCGGCGCTGATGAAGCTGTCGCCGGTTTACGTGCTGACGCATGACAGCATCGCCGTTGGCGAAGACGGCCCTACGCATGAACCGATCGAGCAGCTCGCTTCGCTGCGCATCATTCCGGACCTGACGGTTATTCGTCCGGGCGATGCTAACGAAACGTCCGCGGCATGGCGTTATGCGGTGGCGAACAAGTCGAACCCGGTCGCGCTCGTCCTGACGCGCCAAAACCTGCCGGTGCTGGAAGGCTCCGCGGAGCTGGCGGCCGAAGGCATCGCGCGCGGCGCGTACGTATTATCCGATGCGCCGAACGGCAAGCCGCAAGCGCAAATCATCGCGACGGGCTCCGAGGTGCAGCTGGCTATTCAAGCGCAAGCGGCACTCGCCGAAAGCGGCATCCATGTTCGCGTCATCAGCATGCCGAGCTGGGATATGTTCGACAAGCAGCCGCAATCGTACAAGGATTCGGTGATCCTGCCTGAGGTGAAAGCCCGCCTCGCGATCGAAATGGCTCATCCGTTCGGATGGGAGCGTTATGTAGGCGATAAAGGCGCCGTACTCGGCATCTCCACATTCGGCGCTTCGGCTCCTGGCGACCGCGTCATCAAGGAGTACGGCTTCACGGTTGAGAACGTCGTAAGCAAAGTGAAAGAACTGCTGTAATCTATAATCTGGTGCGGGCGGGGGCGATCAACGAGCCTCCGCCCTTCATAAAGGGAGAACACGACCGATGTCGCAATTTGCCAATGTATCCGTAGTTACGAAAGCCAACATTTATTTTGACGGCAAAGTTACAAGCCGTACCGTCCTGTTCGCCGACGGAACGAAAAAAACGCTGGGCATCATGCTGCCGGGCGAATACGAGTTCGGAACGGATACGAAAGAAATTATGGAAATTCAAGCCGGCGAGCTGAAAGTGCTGCTGCCCGGCGCAACCGAATGGCTTGAAATCAAAGGCGAGGGCGAGTTCACTGTTCCGGCTAATGCAAAATTCAAGCTTGAAGTAAAAACGACGGCGGACTACATCTGCTCGTATATCGCGGAATAATAGAAACAGTCAAAGAGCCTTTTGCCGGATATTACCGGGCGAAAGGCTCTTTTTTGCGCAATATGGATCGCAAATATGCATTGAACTCTTTCCATCTGTTATATTATAACTATAACAGTAATCAGAGGTGCAGCAATGTTATCTTATTACTTTCAAAAATACAAGCTATGGAATTGGTTGTTACTTTTCGTCGTGTTCGAATCGGGGGCGGTTTCCAAATCGTTTTATCTTGAAAAAAGAGTGATGCAGCCGGCCAAAATATAATATTATTCCAAGGGAGAATGACCGAAGGTTAAAGGGGGGGAGAATCGCATGACGAAGCAGTGGCAGGCCGACTGGCTGACGGACCGCGCTTTCCTGCCGATGCCGAAGCCGTACCTGTTTCATAAGGAGCTGGAGGAGAACAAGGCGGCGGCGCATTTGCCCGAACTGCAGCACCATCATTGGTATGCAAGAACGACATTTACGGTGAATGCAGACGAGCTAGGGGAGATTCCGGTACGCCTCGAGATCACGGCTGACGATTATTACAAAGTATATGCCAACGGTGTATTTGTGGCGCAGGGACCGGCTCAGAGCGACGTTGGCCATTATTATTACAACCGACTGGACGTTCGGGACGTGGTACGGCCCGGTAAAAATTCGATCGCCGTGCATGTATATTATCAAGGACTGCTCAACCGCGCTTACAATAGCGCCGACTACAGGCAAGGCTTCATAGCCGAGCTATGGGCCGGCGATCGGCTACTGGCGAAGAGTGACGAATCGTGGAAAGCGATACGCTCGGAGGAGAACCTGCCCGGCAAGGTCTTTGGCTACCAGACGCAGTTTACGGAACATCTGGATTCCCGCGTTGCGAAAGGAAACTGGAAGGACATCGATTACGACGACACCGATTGGCCTTATGCAACGGTAAACCCGCAAGCCGGATATACGTTTGCGCTTCAACCGACACCTGTGGTCACTGTGTACGAGAAGAAGCCCGCACAGGTTGAACAACTTGCCGCCGGACATTATTTTATCGATTTCGGCGAAGAACTGACCGGTCAATTTTCCATGAAGGCGAAGGGGAAAGCGGGCGAAGAGGTGGAGATCTTGTCGGGCGAGGAGTTGCTTGGGGAGCGGAAGGCCGTTCGTTATGAGCTGCGCTGCAACTGCCTGTATCGGGATACGTGGGTGTTATCCGGACGGGAAGACGTCTTCGAAACGTTCGATTACAAAGGCTTTCGTTATGTGGAAGTGCGTGGGCCGGAGAAGGCGCTGCAGCCTGAATCGTTCCATGCGGTGGTCCGGCATTATCCGCTAAACGAGGACAACTGTCGATTCTCTTGCTCGGACGAGAGGATGAATCGGATTTTCGACATATGCAAGAACGGCGTCAAATACGGCTCGCAGGAAAATTACGTCGATTGCCCAACCCGGGAGAAAGGACAGTATCTCGGAGACAACACAATCATCGGGCATTCACATATGCTGCTTAGCGGCGATCCGAGATTGTACCGCAAAGCCATCGAGCAATTCGCGCACAGCTCCGCCGTTTGCGAGGGACTCATGGCTGTCGTGCCCGGGCACTTCATGCAGGAAATCGCCGACTTTTCGTTGCAATGGCCCATGCAGCTCCTGGAATATTACCGATACAGCGGGGACCGGGCGTTCCTGCACAAAATGTATCCGTACGCTGAGCGGCTGTTGCGTTATTTCCGGCGATACGAGCGGGAAGACGGCTTGCTTCATCATGTCGCAGACAAATGGAATCTCGTCGATTGGCCTCAGGAATTGCGGGACGGGTACGATTTCGAGCTGACCCGGCCGATCGGTCCGGGATGTCACAACGTAGTGAACGCTTTTTACCTGGGGTGCGTGCGCACGGTGGGGGAAATCCGCAATGAGCTCGGAGTCGCTGGCGACGATCGGCTTCCCGAGCTGATGAGAAGCTATATCGCGGCTTTCTACGATGAAACGAGCGGCTTGTTCATCGATGCCGAGCGGAGTACGCACCATGCGCTGCACTCGAATGTGCTCCCTCTTCTGTTCGGCCTGGCACCGGAGGAAGCCGTGCCAAACATCGTCAGCCTCATTCGGTCGAAGAGGTTCTCTTGTGGCGTTTATTTCTCGTATTTCGTGCTGAAGGCGTTGGCGCGGTTAGGTGAACATGCGTTGATCTACGAACTCATATCGTCGGAGGAGGAACATTCCTGGGGAAACATGTTGAAGGAAGGAGCGACAACCTGCTTCGAAGCATGGGGGAAGGATCAGAAATGGAACACGAGCCTATGTCATCCTTGGGCCAGCGCCCCGGTTCCGCTATTGATCGAGGAGATCGTTGGTCTGAAGCCGGCACAGCCCGGATGGTCCGAGATCGCGTTTTCGCCTAGGCTGCCCGCATCTTGGACCTATTGCAAGTTGGAGGTGCAAGTACCTTCCGGTGCGATTCGTCTGGAATACCGAAACGGCGCGTGGGAGAAGAGCTTCCCTCCGGGGGTGAAGGTGACCCTGAAATAAATTTCTTTAAAACCCGATCATGCAACGATACGGACCGTCAGGTAATGCCTGGCGGTTTTTTCTTGCCATAATAAAATTTATAGATGCTTTTCTTATGGAACATCGGATATTACGGTAATGTCGCAAATGTAAAAATCCTCGGAGTCATGTAAAGATCTTCTGTTTCCATGAGCCGCCGCCTTCCTTATGATGGAAGTACGCCGCAAGACGAACGGCGAATCATGACGAAAAGGGGAAACAACGGATGAAGAAGCTAATCAGCCTTCTGCTGTGCGGCATCCTTCTTATCGGGCTGACCGCGGCATGCGGATCCAAGTCCGAGGAATCGCAGCAGAAAGACTCGCAGCAGAACGACTCGAAACAAACGGACACGGATAACACGAAACAACCGGACAACCAAGGCGGACAAACGGACCAAGCGGACCCGGTCGAAGTGACGATGGCTTATTGGGCCAATGCGTCGGAGCAAAAAAACTTCGAATTCATGGTTCAGGGCATCGAGCAAAAATATCCGGGCATCAAAGTGAAAATGCAGCAGTACCCGACAAGCGACGAGTTCTGGAAAGCGGTGCCGGCGGCGATCGCGGCGGGGACGGGTCCGGATATTATCGCCATGTCCGACGAAGGCAACTACGAATATATCGCCAAGCAAATTCTCGAGCCGCTCGATGAATGGATCGGCAAAGTCGGCTTCGACAAAAACCGCATTTCGGCATCGCTGTACAAGGGCTGGAGCGACAAAGATCAGCTGTACGGCATTCCGTACGACTCGTCCACGTCGATGCTGGCCATCAACAAAGACTTGTTCGACAAATCGGGAATAACGAAATACCCGGAAACGATGGACGAATTGGTCGAATTGGCCAAAGCGATGACAAAGGACGGCATGAAAGGCATCGTCGGCAGCATCGATCCGTTCCATATTACGCAATACGTGCATGCGTTCGGAGGAAACTGGAATTTCGGCAAAACGATCAACTCGGCGGAAAATAAAAAAGGCGTGCAGTTTTTCGTCGACCTCTTCTTGACGCATAAGGCAGCGATAGCGCCGATCGAAGTCGGGGCGCCGTGGGACGGCGAAGTGTTCGCCAAGGAGAAAGGCGCGATGTCTACGGGAGGCCCGTGGTATGTCGGATACTTAAAGGAAGCGAACCCGAACCTGAAGCTGGTGGCTCTGCCGATGCCGAAAGGAACGGTGGACGCACAAAGCGCGTATTCGCACGGGTTGTCGATCCTCAAAGGCAGCAAAAACAAAGAAGCGGCGATGAAGGTGATCAACTACGCGCTGCGGGACGAGGCGCAGCTGAACGCGATCGAGGTGGTCGGTTATTCGCCGGCGGTATCGTCATTGCTGCCGAAATATTTGGAGAAATATCCGGAGCTGAAGCCGGTATTCGACAACATGGAAAAAGCGGGCATGCCGTTCGCCTATCCGGAGCAGACAAAAAGCTTCAATGCCGATCTGGTGAAAGGCGTGGAGGAAATCATTTTCAAAGGCGGCAAAAAGACCGTCGAAGAACTGCTGAACGAGCTGCAGGACAAATACGGGCAGAAATAAGTTTGCAGATAGGCGGGGGAGAGCTGCTTTTTGACGGGGCTCTCCCTTTTACGGAGGGAAGCCGCTATGAATCAACGAAAACGACTGAAAGCCGGATTGGCGTCATCGCCTATATTTGTCGGTTATTTGTTTGTCGCCCCGATTTTGTTGCTGATGGGCTTTTGGTTTTATTACCCGCTGCTGAAATCGTTTTTTTACAGCTTCCAGGACATCAGCTTTTTGAATCCGGAGGACGCCCGATTTATCGGGTTCGGCAATTACGCGGAAATTTTGCGCGATCCCGATTTTTGGGACGCATTTAAAAACTCGGCGATATTGACGCTCGTAGCCGTGCCGCTTCAATCGATCGTCGCGCTGGTCATCGCCGTGAACCTGAACCGGATTTTCCGGATGAAAAGCGTGTTTCGTACGCTTTATTATTTACCGTACATTACGTCGACGGTTGCGGTCACGACCGTATTCATGTATTTGTTCATGCAGCGCGATGGCATCGCCACACGATTTTTCGCCTGGCTCGGCTTCGAGGATGTTTCCTGGTATGCGAGCACGACGTATGCGCTTCCGTTCCTCATTCTGATCACGGTTTGGACGTACGTCGGCTTTTATGTCGTCGTTTATTTAGCCGGCCTTCAGACAATTCCCGTTGACGTTTATGAGTCAAGCACCGTCGATGGGGCGGGTGCTTGGCAGCGATTTTGGCACATCACGGTGCCGATGCTCAAGCCAACAACGTTCCTCGTGCTCACGTCGGGCATCATCTATGCGATGCAGCTGTTCGACCAGCCGTATGCGCTGGCGAGAAACGGCAATTTGGGCAGTCCCGCCGGTGCGACGAGTACGATCGTCATTTATTTTTACAGCCAAGCCTTCAACTTTAACCGCGCGGGGTACGGCAGCGCCGCAGCTTTTATTATCTTTGCGGTCATTATCATCTTAACGCTCATCCAGAAGCGGTTTACGAAGGAGGACGCCTAGGTATGGACAACCGGAAGACGCAGTGGCTGCGCTACCTCGTACTCGCGTTTTGTTCGATCGTATTCGTTGTGCCGTTTGGTTACGCCGTATATACGTCGTTATTAAGCAAGGCGGATATCGACCGACTCGTTCCGCTCGGCCGATTGACATTCGAAAATTACCGGGATGTGCTCGTCAATTCCGACATCCCGATCTGGTATATGAATTCGCTCGTCGTCACGCTCGGCATATTGGCCGGCAATTTGCTGATCAACACGATGGCCGCTTATTCGCTCGCCCGCTTGAATTACCCGGGCAAGGGGCTCATCTTCTTCATCATTATCGGGATGATGATGGTTCCTTACCAGGTGACGATCATTCCGATTTACTCCATGATCGTGAAGCTCGGGTGGATGAACAGCTATCAGGGACTGATCCTGCCGTTTTTGTTCCAAGGCTTTTTGGTTTTCCTGATGAGGCAATTTTACATTACGATTCCGAAAGAGCTGGAAGAAGCGGCGGAAATGGACGGCTTAACGAAAATCGGCGTTTTTTACCGCATTATCCTGCCTTTGTCCAAAGGAGCGCTCGGCACGCAAATCATTTTCAGCTTTACCGGCACGTGGAATTCGTTCGTCTGGCCCGTCACGCTTGTTAACGACAGCCGGTGGTATGTGCTGACGGTCGGACTCAACACGTTAAAAAACCGGTATTTCGAATGGCCGAATGTCACGATGACCGGCGTCATTTTACTTACGCTCCCGATCATTGTCGTCTTTCTTATTTTCCAGCGCCAGCTGGTTCAAGGCATTGCGACGACAGGCCTAAAAGGATAAGCGGAAAAAGGGACTACCTGCCTTCTTGATTGTTTGTTAAACTTTTCCTTGGGGACAAAACGATTTGGGGAGCATGCCGATGCGGTGGAAGCGATTCAAGGACCGAAGCATTAGACAAAAGCTGTTTTTGACCTACGTTCTTCTCATCATGATTCCGCTCATTTTCATCAGCTACATTTCCTACTCCTATTCGATGTCGTTTTTGGAAGCGAGGATCGTCAATTCGTTCAAGGAATTGAACCGCCAAATCATCACGAACACGGACGCTTTTTTGACGAATATGATTCATATTTCGGAAAAGCCGTTTTACGATCAAGAAATGCTTACCGTGCTTGAGAAAGACTACTCTTCCTACGAATACCCGGTGTATGAACGAAACAAGGACTACAAGTACGTCACCGAATCGTTTTTTAAAGATATTTTGTTGTTCAATAAAGACATCGATTCCCTTGTCATCTATCCGACCAATCACAGCGTCGTTTACCGTAGAGGGTATGAGGTCGTATTCAACTACAATTACAAGCCGGATGACGAAGCCTGGTTTCGGCAAATCTTGGGTCAAAAGGGCGCTCCCGTCGTTGTCGGGCTGCATCCGGAGCATCAGGTCAGCCTGCCGGGAAAACACGTGGTGACGGTCGGCAGGGTCGTCGTGGATCCCAATTCGTATACGTACAAGAAGCTGGGCGTGTTCGTCATCAATATACGCAGCGAAGTGCTCGGCAAGCTGTATCAAGGAATCAAGCTCGCCCCGGAAGCCAAACAAATCATCGTCGACGAGAACAATATCGTACTGTTCAGCACGAACGAAAACGAGATCGGCGGGCCGTTCGACGCCGCGCTGGGCCGCACATCCGGCGGCGATGCACGTTCGGCTGGACTCGGTTCAAGCGAGGATAACTATGTGAACGTATCGAACGAGTCCAAATTGAGCGGCTGGAAGTTTTACACTGTCATTCATAAGGAGCAATTGTTCCGCGAGCTTGATCAGGTTCGCGATTTTCTCGTTCTCGTCGTCGTTTTATTGGTCGTGGCGGCGTTTTTCGTCGCTTATGCGTTGTCGCGCAGCATTTCGAATCCGATCTTGAAGCTCAGCAGCCTGATGAAACGGGTGGAGAAAGGGAATTTCGACGTGACCGTGGCGATAAGCAGCAACGACGAAATCGGGCATTTAGGCAAAACGTTTAATGCGATGACCCAGGAAATCAAAATATTGATCGAGCGCATCCAGGAGGAAGGCCGGAAGAAGCGAAGGGCGGAGCTCAACGCGCTTCAGGCTCAAATCAATCCGCATTTTATTTACAACACGCTGTCGGTCGTCAAATGGATGGCCGCCGCTCAAATGGCCGACAACATTACGGAGGCGCTGGAATCGTTTATTCGGGTGCTAACGTTTTCGACAAAAAATACGAAGGAATACGTTTCGATCGGGGAAGAAATGACGTTTATCCAGCATTACGTTCAATTGCTGCAGCTGCGCTATTTTAACGCGTTCGAATTTGAATGCGCCATGGACGAGCAGGTTGTTTCTTATCCGACGTTAAAATTTATTTTGCAGCCGTTTGTGGAAAATGCCGTGTTTCACGGTTTTATCGACGAGAAGCGCAAATACCGCCTGCATATCGCAGTCGAACGCTTGGACGATATCGTCCGGTTTACGATCCAAGACGACGGCGTCGGCATGAGCGGGGAGCGTCTCAAGGAAGTGCTCAGCCATGCCAGCGGCGGCGGGGAAGGGATGAATTCCATCGGCATCCGCAACGTGATGGAACGCATTCAGCTGCATTACGGCGACCGATACGGCGCGGAGATCCGCAGCGAGCCCGGGGTCGGGACGACGGTCGATATTTATATTCCGATACTTTCGCCCGTTCAGGAAATAGACCAAGAGGGAGGCATGCCGGCATGAACGTTATGGTCGTTGACGACGAAGCTTTCGTCAGAGTCAATTTTAAGCTTGCCATCGATTGGGAAGGAAACGGTTACCGGTTGATCGGAGAAGCGCGCCACGGGCAGGAAGCGCTCGAGAAGATCGCCGAGCTGAAGCCCGACATTGTGTTTTTGGATATCCGGATGCCCGTCCTGGACGGGATCGAGGTGATGCGGAAGCTGCGGGAGCAAGGCAGCCCATGCAAAGTGATCGTCTTGAGCAACCATAACGAGTTCGAATACGTGAGAGAAGCGATGCGTCTCGGGGCGCTGGATTACATTCATAAGCTGAATATGAACCAGGAAGGCGTTCTCGATACGCTTGGCCGCATTCGGGAAGTCATTATGCGGGAGAGGGAGCAGTCCAACCGGATCGAGCATTTGAGCAAAAACGTGGAAATCGGCAAAAGCAGCATGAAGGAAACGTTTTGCAAGGAATGGGTGGAAGGAGCCGTTCGGCATCCGTGGGAAATCGAAAGCAAAATCGAGCTGTACGGCATCGGCGTCAAGCAACCGAACGTCGCTTGCTTGCTGATGGTCATCGACCAATTCGCTCACGTCAAGAAGCGGTACAAGGACAACATGAAGCATTTGCTCGGATTTTCCATTCAGAACGTTACGCGGGAAGTCATTCGGAAATACGACGAAATCGAATTTTTCCAAATCGACGAAAAAACGTATTGCATCATCAAATCTTATTCCGGGCTCCGCAGCATGAGCGACATGTACGCCGCGAACTGGGAGCTGATCCGCACGATGAAAACGACGCTGAAGCAGTTTCTGAACATCGGCGTCAGCTTCGGGGTAAGCGGGCTGCACGAGCGGTTGTTGAAGGTGCCGGCCGCTTACGCCGAGGCGATGCAGGCGGTTCAATCGCTGTTTTTCGAAGGGGCGGATCGGGTCGCTACGTACGGACAGCAACCGGCGGGAAGCGGGCAGCCTGGCGGCGCGTCTTTGCAAACTTATCGGGAAACGCTTACACAGGTGCGGCTGAAATTGGAGCAGGAGCAATATGAAGGGCTCGAATCGGCCATCGACCGGTTGTTTGTTGGCTTCAAGGAATATCGGGATGTTTGCAGGCACGATATGTTGGACATGACCTTGAACCTCCATCATCTGCTGCATGACCGGAACGTGCACCAAGCGGGGACATCCGCGTCCCCGACGATCGAGCAGTTCATGGAAGCGGAAAATGTGGACCAGCTTCGGCAACTGCTGCTGAGCGAAGTCGAGCCGCTGCGCGGCAAGCCCAAGGATTCAGGCCCTGCGATGAACTACAAGGTCAAAATGGTCCTCGACTATATTCACCGGCATTACGACCGGGATTTGACGCTGGAGGACTTGTCGCGCCATGTCGAGCTGAACGGCAGCTATTTGAGCCGATTGTTCAAGGAGCAGACAGGCATGATGCTCGTTCCATACATCAACCAATACCGGGTCAAAAAATCGGTCGAATATTTAAAAAACAGCAGCATGAAAACGTACGAAATCGCCGAAAAGGTCGGCTTCCGAAGCATCGACAACTATTACGTCGCGTTCAAAAAAATATACGGGCAGCCTCCAAACGAGTATCGAAAAAAATGGGTTTGAGCGGCAGAAAGTAAAAATCCTCGGAATCATGTAAAGATCTTCTGTTTTATCGGGAAATGCCTTTCCTTATGATGGAGTTATGCCGTGAAAGGCCAGCGTAGCGGAGGAAAGGGGGAAACCGATGGACCATCGATGATCGGTTTGTATCGCAAGCAGTTTGCAAGGGCGGCCTGCCGCTCCCATGGAGCTAACGGAAAGGGCGGCTCTCGTTTGTTTTGATGAAAGCGCTTCAACCCTTATGAGAAGGAGGCAATGAAAAGTGGTTCATGCAGTCAAATCGAAAGTTAGCGCAATGCTTGTGCTTCTGCTGCTGGTCGGCTTCCTGACGCCGATCGGCGTTCCGCGTGAAGTTCAAGCCGCACCGGGGTACCTGCAATACCCCGATATGAACGGCGTGTTCGGCTGGGACGGCGACAAGGACGCGCCGATCGCTTACGTCGACGGAAGCTTCAAAATCCGGGACGGCAAAAACATCACCGTTTCGTTCGGCATTCATGATGGGGAGCCCGTGAAGTGGTACAACGACTCGGGTTACCTTCCCAACTTGGTCAGCGAATTCGACAAAAACGGCCTGCTCGTTAAGATCATGAATTTTGCCGACAAAGTTACGCTGAACGGCAAAGATTATGTCGTTGCTTATTCCAGAGTGTCCATCACGAACAACGCCTCGGACATCAAAGAACTTTCCCCAAATCCCTCACCTCAATTGATACCGTTACACACAGCGAACAAACAGATACAACCGGGAGAGACGGTTCATTACGATTACGCAATAGCCGTAGACCGATTCGGAAACAATTACGATTGGCCTTCTATTGAGGATATTAAAATTGCCGGCAGTTGGGACGATCACTACGCTCGCATGAAAGCGTATTGGGAAGATCGAGTATCCGATATCGCCCAAATTCAATCGCTGCCCGATCCTAGGCTGATTGACGCCTACAAAACCGGTTTTATTTATACGCATATTATCAAAGACGGTTACGGGCTCCATGTCGGCGAAAACGGGTATGACGAAATGTGGGACCACGATACGATCGGAATTGTGTCCACATTGCTGACGATCGGCGATTTTAAAGACGCCAAAGCGTTTTTGTCTACCTTGCCTGCCCAACTGCAATACGACGACGCCAAGTGGAAGTATAGCTGGCCTTGGGCGCTGTACCTCATTCGCACCGGCGATATTGATTTCGTGAAGCAAAATTTTGCCGAGATCAAAAAAAATACGCACTACATCGAAAGCGACCGAACCGGCCCGGACGGCATTATGAAAAAAACGATGGCAATCGACAGTCTCGGTTATTGGACGATCGATAACTGGGCGGGACTGATGGGACTGCTCTCGTATAAATACCTTTGCAAACAGCTGGGGGAGACGAACGAAGAAAAATGGGCAGCCGATTTATACGACGAGTTTCTCGGCACGGTGAACAAAAAACTGACGGAAACGATCGTCAAATACGACCTCGACTACATTCCGGTTTCGATGGTGGAACCAAACGACGCGAACCGAACCAGCGAACCGCGGGACGGCAACTGGGCATCGATGTTCCTGTTCGGCCGTTGGGCGTGGGACGGTTATTTGTTCGGCGGCAAGCAAGAAGGCATTATGCTGGACTGGATCGATAAAACGTACGATTACGGATTCGACAGGCTGAAAGGGCTGCTGCCTCCGCATAACTTTGGCGGTTACCCGCATGGCATTTTCAGCTCCTCTTACAACGCAGGTTACGGCAGCGCCGGATTGCGGGGTGAAAAATACCGTTCCGAAGGGATCAAAGCATATCAGTTCATGATCGATCAAACGATGAGCGCGCCGTTTTCCTGGTGGGAGGGCATTTATTACCCGGATCCGAGCAGTATTTGGAACATTCCGCACACGCCGGGCGGAGGCGGCTCGGGTCCGCACATGTGGGGGCAGTCGACCGCGACGAAAGTATTGTTCGACTCGCTGATCGCGGAGAAAATCGACGGCAGCGTCATCATCGGACGCGGCGTGCCCGATGAATGGCTCGTCCCATCGGCTAAGCCGATCGAAATCGGCAATTATCCGATCAGCAACAACCGGAGAATGGGCTATGAGATGAAGATGGATCAAACGGGAAAAGTCGTCACCTTGACGTTGACGGGCGATAAGCCGTCCGGCGACGTAGGGTTCAACCTGCCGTTTTTCAAGAACAATATTCAGTCGGCAACTGTCGGCAAAGTAGACAATAACGAAGGCATGGTCATTCTCCCGGCGGGAACGACAAGCGTGACGGTTCAACTGAAAACTGCGGCGCAGTCCGTCCAGACTCCGAAATTAACGAAAGCGGAGGCGCAGGGGAACAAGGCCAACCTGGAATGGACGCCCGTCGACCAAGCGGAAGGATACACGGTGAAATACGGCATGAAACCGGGCGAATACCCGAACGAAAAAGATGCCAAAACGGCAACAGCTTTTACGGTCGACGGTTTGGAGCCGTTGCAGGACTATTATTTTGTCGTAACGGCCAGGAAAGGCGGGAAAGAAAGCGAATATTCGAATTTTCTCGGGATTCGAACGGATCTGCCCGCGCCGGTAGAGGGCGGCAAGCTGGAGGCCGGTGCCCAGCAGCTGGACAGCCAGCTATCGGTCAATCTAACGGCGGAAGGAACGACAGACTGGATTCAGGCCGGGGGCATCGGGGTCAATAACGAAGTTCGGTTCAACCGCAAATCGAGCGGAAACGGCCAGCTCGAGTTTAACGTCAAAGGGGCGTCTTCCGCCAGCGCCTTCGGCGACAGCCGGGTGGTCACCTCGTGGGTCGACGGGGCTCCCGGAGAAACGGCGGTTAACAACACGACGGGACTGTTCTACTCCGGAATCGGCAGCGGCTGGCAGCTGGTTGCTCCAGCGGGGACAACGGAACAGACGTTAAAAATTTATACGAGCGTATGGAATTCTAAAGCGAAGCTGGAAGCCTACCTTAGCGACAACAGCGCGGCCCTATATACCAATGACAACGAAGGCGTAGGCAATTCCTCTTACAAAGTATATACGATCAAGTTCAAAGCCGGCTCGGAAGGACAAACGTTAACCGTCAAAAATATAGCGCAAAGCGCAAGCGGCAACGTGACGTTTATTGCCGCAACCCTTGCGGCGGACGGACAAAATTCCGGCGTTACGGGCGTTACGCTGGATAAAGAGCAATTGACGATGAACGTTGGAGAGACGGCGGAGCTGGTGGCGACCGTGCATCCCGAAACGGCGCCGGTCAAAACCGTCCGCTGGCAATCGGATAACGAAGCCGTAGCGACCGTGAATAACGGCATCGTTCGCGCAACGGGCCCGGGAACGGCGAACATCGTGGCCACGATTCAAGGACATACGGCAACAAGCAAGGTCAGCGTCATGGATACGGTAGCGGACGGCAATGCTTCGGTGACTTGGTCGGATCCGGCCGACTCGGTTGATCTTACGAAGGAAGGGACCGTCGACTGGATTCACCTGGGAGGGACGAAACGCGCAAGCGGCACCGTGGACCAGGTTGAAATGAACCGCAAGGATATCTCTGAAGAGCAAATTGCTTACCGCAAAATCGGCGACGCGAAAAACGGCCTGCTGCCGAACAGTTCGGCGAGCATGTCCTGGTCGGACGGGAGACCTGCGGCAAGCGCATCCGGAACGCGGCAGGGTGCCGTATTCAACGGCGTAGGCGGCGGATGGCAGCTGGACATTCCGGCGGCGGAAACGGACAGAACGTTAACCGTTTATACCGGGGCATGGAGCGCGAAGTCGAAGCTGGAACTCGAGCTTGACGGAACTCCGGCCTATTCCGAGAACATCGACAATCGGGACGCTTTGCCGATCATGGGCTGGAGCAGCTGGAGCTCGATCCGGCGGGAGCCGACGGAGCAGAAGATCAAAGCGGCGGCGGACGTCATCGCGGAACAATTCAAACCTTACGGTTACGAGTACGTCAATCTTGACGACTTCTACCAGCTGGACTGGTCGACCCATGTCGACGCCTACGGCAGATGGGCGGTAGACCCCGTCAAATTCCCGAACGGCATGAAGGCGCTTGGCGATTATATTCACGGCAAAGGGTTAAAATTCGGCCTGTACGTCACTCCCGGCATTCCGAAAGCAGCCGTGGACCGCAATACGCCGATCGAGGGAACGCCGTATCATGCCGCGGATATCGCCGATACGACGCGCAAGGAAATCAGCTATAATTTCGGAAATATGTATTACATCGATTATTCGAAACCGGGCGCGCAGGAGTATATCGACTCGTGGGCCAAATTATTCGCTTCGTACGGCGTGGACTTCCTGAAAATCGACGGCGTCGGCGAGTGGGATATTCCGGATATCGAAGCATGGTCGAAGGCGCTGAAAAAAACCGACCGCATGATTCATCTGGGCTTGTCGAACAGCTTGAACGTCAATTACGCATCCACCTGGCAGCAGCTCGCCAAAGGCTGGAGAACGCAAGGCGACGTGGAATGCTACTGCTCCACGATTACCGATTGGGGCAAAGTCAGCGAGAGGTTCGTCACGGCGCATACGTGGTCCGAATACGCCGGTCCGCGCGGCTGGAACGATTTCGATTCGATCAATGTCGCGAACGGGGCGGCAGACGGATTGACCGCGGATGAAAAACAAACGCACGTGAGCCTTTGGGCTATCGCGGCGTCCCATTTCTATATCGGCAACGACCTGACGAAGCTGGACGAAGACGGCGTCAAATTGCTGACCAACCCGGAAATCATCGCCGTGAATCAGAGCGGCGTGACCGGCAAGCGGCTGACCATGACGCCGGACTCTCAAGTATTTTATCAGAAGCTGCCTGACGGCACGTATAACGTCGCTTTGTTCGCGACAGGATCTTCGGGCGCGAAAGTGGGCGTTTCGTGGTCGGAGCTCGGTTTCGAAGGAGGCGCCAAAGTCAGGGATTTATGGACGCATGACGACCTCGGCACATTGGACGGCGGATTTTCGGCCGATATCGCTTCACATGCCTCCAGAGTAATCAAGGTGACGCCTGTATCTCTGTTGTCCGATGGATCGAACAGTGAGCCTTCCGAGGGTGCGCTTGGCAACCGGAGCATGCCGGGTTCCGGCTTCCGTGTTTACAAATTTTTCGTCAAAGCGGGACACAAAGCGACGATCCGCAACGTCATCACGGAAAAATACTACGATTACGGCAACGTCAGCCTGATTGCCGCTGCCTTGTCCAACGCTTCCGATCACGAAGTGAAAGCGACGGGAATTCGTTTGTCCGACCAAGCGGTAACGCTCAAGAAAGGCGAAACGTACCGCGTGAAGGCCTACGTTCAACCGGCGGACGCCACGAATAAAGAAGTGACGTGGCAATCGGATCGCCCGCAGGTCGTCGCCGTAGCCAATGGCGTGCTGGAAGGGAAATCGCCGGGAACGGCAATCGTAACAGCCACGACGAAGGACGGAGGCTTCAGCGCGCAAGTCCGCGTTACCGTAACGGATGAAGAGCTGAACGGAGCGCTCACGATCCGTACCTCCTTTAACATGGATGCTCTGGAAGGCGGCAAGCTGCTTGCGGCGGAAGTGAAAATTACGAACGAGCTGCCGCATCCCCAGCAGGTGCTTGCAATAGCGGCGTTATATGACGGAAGCGGCAAAATGGTATCCGTATCGTATGCGTCGAGAAGCATCGCCGGCAGGGAAACGGATACGCTGACGCCGGGCTT
Organism: Paenibacillus sp. sgz302148; assembly: GCF_056120465.1. Classification (NCBI taxonomy): domain Bacteria; kingdom Bacillati; phylum Bacillota; class Bacilli; order Caryophanales; family Paenibacillaceae; genus Paenibacillus; species Paenibacillus sp. sgz302148. The sequence continues at coordinate 35,125 of NZ_JBVYOJ010000012.1, read as the reverse complement.
CAAGCTGCCGCAGCAGGTCCATAACTACAAGGTGAAGGTCATGGTGTGGGACGGCAAAAACTTGAATGCGACGATGATGCAGCCATTGGCGGATGCAACCATAAAACCATAATGAGAATCGGGAGGAAACGTATGATGCGTTTGAACAGGGTTGGCGTCATCTCGCGGGTCTTGATGATCGTGCTGCTCGCTTACACGCTCTTGGGCAGTCTTCAGCCAACGGGATATGCCGAGCAAGCGGACGTTTCGGCTGGCCAGCCTGCTGCGGGCCAGCCGGACGCCGGGCAGCCGGCACCGGACGATGCGCCGGGGACTCCGATACAGGAAGGCGGCGAAATACCGGTACAAGAGGGCGGCCAGACGCCGGCGGCGCCGGATAGCGTCAATCAGCCGGTGCCCGGAAACACGGTGACGGATAACGCAAGCGGGCCGGAGCTTCAATTGCAGGCACAGGATTTAAGCAGCTCCGTTTCGGTTGATCTTACGCAGGAGGGAAGCATCGACTGGGTCAGCTTCGGCGGCAGCGGCGACATCGGAATCAGGACCAGAAAAAACATCGGCGTGCCGATGATCGGCTTCAGCAAAGTGATTCCTGGCGAAAATGCTTACAATTTCGGCGATTATATCGCCGGATTCAATTGGAATGACGGCAAACCGGTCGGCGCTGGTACCGACGATCATACAGGATCTTTTTTCAAGGAAATGAACGGAGGATGGCAGTTGACCGTCCCGGCTGGTTCCCGTGAAATGACGTTGAAGGTGTACGCGGTCGGTTGGTCTTCCAAAGGCAAGATCGAAGCTTATTTCAGCGACAATAGCGTGCCCGTAGCCGTGGACGAATACGATACGGAAGGCGAACGGCACAAATCGAAGGTATACACGATTACATTCAAAGGAGACGGTGCTGGCCGGTCGCTGATCGTCAAAGGGACGCAAACCGGGAAGCACCATGATTGGGGCAACATTGCCATAGCGGCGGCGACTTTATCGGCTCAAGCCGGCCAAAACGCGCCGAAGTGGCCTGCCGGAAGCACGCTGACGGCAGCAGACGTTACGGGCAGCAGCGCCGTATTGTCATGGACCCCGGCCTCCGATGGCGTCAAAAACTACGTCCTTTATAAGGACAACATAGAAGTTGCCACGGTGGACAGCGGCGTGAACTCGTATGAAGTGTCCGGGCTCGAACCCGGAAAAACATACGCCTTTAAGGTGGAAGCCGAAAACGAACTGGGCGGCCGAAGCGTGACGGGGCCGTCCGTATCCGTGCAAACGACGCGTTTTGCCTACATCGGCAAAGTGACCGGTTACGAGAAGCAAGGCGACAATACGATTATTTTTAACGCGGACCCTGCCAAAGTTTTGATCAAGGCGGTATCGCCGGAAATCGTCAAAGTGTGGGCCGAACCGGCCGGCACGTTCGATCGGAAATATGAATCCGCGGCCATCGTGAAGGACGATCTCGGCCAAGGCAGCTTAACTTTGGATGACAAAGGCGATTATTACGAACTAGGCACGGGCAAATTGCTCATCAAAATTTTCAAAGCTTCGTTCCGTCTGGAATATTACGACCTTCAAGGCAACCTTCTCATGAAAGGCATAGAAGGGAAAAGCATGGGCTGGAATGCGGGCAAGGAAGTCGGCGTATGGAACGAGCTGCAGGAAGGCGAGCATTTTTGGGGATTGGGCGAAAAAACCGAGTCCTTCGACCGAAAGGGCAACAAAATTTACCAATGGGGAGTCGACTTGGGAGGAGTGAACGCGGATCCTTTGGCCCCGGCTGTCGGAGAAGGCAGATGGTATGGCGCGAACCCTCATTTCATGAGCTCAAAAGGGTACTCCATTTATTTCGACAACACGAGCAGAACGTGCTTTGACCTTGGGAAAAGCGACCCGGGAACGTATTCTTTCAGTTCGCTGAACCCGGCTGCGGGAGGAGAGCTGCTATACTACTTCATTTACGGCCCTACGCCCAAAGAGATGGTCAAGAACTTTACGGATATCGCGGGCAAATCGTTTATGCCGCCGATGTGGGCGTTCGGCAACATGCAGAGCCATTGGGGCTACACCCAAGCGGATATCGAAAGAGTGGCCGTAACATATAGGCAAAAGCAAATCCCGCTTGACGTCATGTTTTCGGATATCGAATGGTATGACAAATACTCTTCGCCGGACAAATGGAACGATACGAACTTCCCGGACCGCCAAGGGATGATGAACAAGCTCAAAGCGCAAGGCGTCAGACTGGCGGTGATCGACGATCCGAACATCACGACTTCGGCCGGCACGTATGCGACTGCCGACGGCGCAGGATATTTTATCAAGGAATCGGCGGGCAAAACGAAAACCGTTTCTTGGCCTTGGGGCGACGAATCCGGCGTGATCGATTTCTTCAATCCGGAGGCTCGCGCGTGGTGGGGGCAACAGCACGACCATTTGGCCGATCTTGGCGTGCAGGCTTTTTGGACCGATATGAACGAACCGGCTAGATACAACACGGATTGGCGTTTCTGGAACGATAACGGCAAGGAGCAGGGCGATATCGACGAGCTGCATAACGCGTATGCGCTCATGCACAATAAGACGATGTTCGATTGGTACAAGGAATATACAAACAAGAGGCCGTTTATTTTAACCCGGTCGTTCTTTACGGGATCGCAGCGTTATGCATCTCCTTGGTCGGGCGACATCAACTCCGATTGGGAGAGCATGAGCCAGCAGATCCGGCTCGGCACCGGGCTTTCGTTGTCCGGCTTCAACATGTGGGGCTTCGACATCGGCGGATTCGCGGGTAATCCGACTTCGGAGCAATTCAAGCGCTGGATCGAGCTGGCCGCCTTTACGCCGACGCATCGATTCCATTACGCGAAATGGGGCAACCTCCAGGAAGCGTGGGAAAACGGTGCCGAAGAAGTGGCCAAAACGTATATTTCGCAGCGGCAGCGGTTAATTCCGTACTTCTACTCGTATACGGCGGACAGCGTGATCGGGACGGGAATGGAAGCGGCGCCGGGCGGCGGCGGTTCGGGCATTCCGCTCATGCGGGCGATGATGCTGGAGTACCCGGGCGACAGCAACACGTATAACATGGATACTCAATTTATGAGCGGGCAAAGCTTCCTGGTCGCTCCGGTGACCGATAGCGGCACGAGGAAAAAAGTATATTTCCCCGAAGGAGACTGGTATGACTATTCCGACGGGAAAACCTTATACCAAGGCGGCCAGTACATTACGTACGACGCGCCGGTAGATAAACTGCCTGTGTTCGTCAAAGCGGGCGCGATTATTCCGATGACCCCGCCGATGCAATATGTCGGGGAGAAGCCGGTTGACGTGATGACGCTGGACATCTATCCGCAGCGAAATAACGGGGTTTCGTCGTTTGTATTATACGAAGACGACGGCGAGAGCTTCGGCTTCGAGAACGGACAATACAGCACGACCAAGTTCGAGAACCAGGTCGAGCCGGCTGCGGAAGGCGCGAAACACACATTCACCATTCACGCAAGACAGCAGGGAGCGGCAGGATTTACGCCTGACGCGAGAAGCTACATGCTGCAATTCCGCGGTACGGCGATGCAGGATTCGGCCGTGCGCCTCGATGGCGCGGAGCTTCGAAAATATGAATCGCTGGCTGATCTGGAACAGGCGGCGTCCGGCTGGTTTGCCGACAGCCAGTCGTTGATTACGTACGTCAAGCTTCCGGACACCGGGAAGGAAACGAAGATCGAGCTGGCAGGAAAGTCGGACAACAGCGGGGTCGTTCGCTATTTGCCGGTATATGCGACGACCAAAATCGGCGTTCCGCCGGTATTGCCTCCGATGGTCACGGCCGTATATGACAACGGCTTGCAGCAAGCGCTCAACGTAAGGTGGGCATCCGTGGATAAAGAGAAATTCAGCCAAGTCGGCAGCTTTACCGTGGAAGGAACGGTGGAGGGCATCGACTTGAAAGTGACTGCTTACGTCGATGTTTACCAGACCATCGCTCATGTGGAAGCGGAAAACTATGCCGACAAAAAAGGATCGTTGTCCAAAGAGGTTTGCTCCGAAGGCGGCTTCAATCTGACCGCCATTTCCAACGGCGATTATGCCGTCTACAAAAACGTTGACCTGAAAGGCGGCGCAACGAAATTCGAAGCCAGAATCGCGGCCAAGAACCGGGGCGGCAAAATCGAAGTCCGATTGGATCGCCCCGACGGACCGCTTGCCGGAACATTGGATGTCCCTTCGACGGGAGGATGGAGAAACTGGGAAACCGTACGCACGAATCTTGCCGGCGCTTCGGGCGTGCATGACATCTACCTCGTATTTACGGCAGGATATAACTTGAATTGGTTCCGTTTCGTCGATTACCCGCTTGTCGTTCAATCGATTCCGCCGGTGGACGTCATTACGATAACGGGCGCCGCTCCGCAGCTGCCCGAACATACGGCTGTCGTGTATCGAGACGGCAGCACGGCGGAGCTTGAGGTAACCTGGAGTCCGGTTGATCCTTCTTCCTACGAAAAACCGGGCATGTTCACGGTTGAAGGAACGGTGCCGGGAACGGACCTGAAAGCGATCGCCCATGTCACTGTCGGGGATGCGAAAAATCAGTTTATCGTGGCGGCCGCCTTCAACTTGAACAAGCTGGAAGCGGGCAAAATGCTCAATGCGGACGTAACTGTCAAAAACAACAGCGTTTATTCCGATTCCGTATTGATCGTAACGGCGCTGTACAACCAGAACGATGAAATCGTGAATATATCGAGTCTTCCGAAGAAAATCGGGCAAGGCCAAACCGCCGTGTTCACGTCGGGCTTCAAGCTTCCCGATTCGATTCAGGGCTATCATGTGAAAGTATTCGTCTGGAGCGGCGACAGCCTTCGGACGACGCCGATGAAGCTTTTATCCAACGAGCTTGTACTGCAATAGCACGAAACTTTTGGTTAAAGTGAGATGATGAGATGAAAAAAAGGATACGATGGATCGCGGGCTTGACTGCGGCCGTCATGCTCATGCCTGCGGGCATGGGCATGGCGCATGCCGAAGGCCGTATCGGCATTTCAAAAACGGCGCTGGACCAAACGACGAAAAAGGTTGTGATCGAAGGAACGGTCCAAAGCGGCGCCGGCAAATATATTACGATCAAAGTGGTGGACCCGAAAGGCGACATCGACTACGTCGATCAGACGACAAGCGCGGGCGACGGAAAATTCAGCTTTTCGTTTACGCTAGCCGGCTCGGCCAAAGGAACCTACACGGCGTACTTCGGCGCGGAAGACGTCGTTGAACCGCAAACGGCGAAATTTGATTATAAGGATGACAACACCGGTGAACCCGAAAATCCCGGTCAAGGAAACGGCGGTGGAGGCGGTGCGTGGTCCGGCGGCAATCCGACCAATACCACCCCGGCCAGCACGATCGTATTCCAGCTCCAGACAGACGGCACCGTCAAAGCGGTCATTGCGGCGGAGCTCGAAAAGGACGGTTCAACCGCGGCGGCCGCGGTTACCGATGCAGATGCCAAAAACGCATTGTCCAAAGCGGTTGCGAACAAAGAGGGAATCAAGCGAATCGTTATCGAAATCCCGAAACTTCCAAGCGCCCGCAAATATGCGCTGGGGCTACCTGCCTCGATCGTGTCGGGCGACGCCCATATCGTCGTTGAAATCAGAACGGCGAAAGGTACGGTAGTTTTGCCAGGCAACATGCTGAAACCGGAAGATGCCGGGAAAGGACAAATTCGCTTCGTCATCGGAGACGCATCGCTGGACCCTGCAAAGAGCGAAGCGAAAAACAACATCGGCGTCAGGTCGGTCGTGGAGCTGTACCTGGAGAAGGACGGAAAGAGAATGGCGCCGGAGCTTGCGTTAACTACGATTCTCGTGAAGCTTCCGTATGCGCTGTCCTCCGGGGAATTTGCCGAAGCGATCAAAATTTTGGCTTTGAACGAGCAAGGCGAAGCGAGCATGCTGCCGCAAACAACGTACGACAAATCCGAAGGAACGGCGCAATTCAAGACGGATCGCATGGGCCGATACGCCGTTGCTTTCGCGAAGAAAACGTTCGAAGATATCGGCAAATACCCTTGGGCGCAAAAGGCGATTGAAACGTTGGCTACAAAAGGGATCATCCAAGGCACCTCCGCCACAACGTTTAGTCCGGCAAACAAGGTAACGAGGGCGGATTTTATCCTGATGCTCGTTCGGGCTTTGCAATTCAAAGCGCAAGTCAAGGAACCATTCGCGGATGTGAGCGAGGCGGATTATTATTACGAAGCGGTAGGGATCGCCGAGCAGCTCGGCATCGTCAAAGGGGTGAGCGGCGGCAAGTTTCATCCGAAAGCGGAAATTACCAGACAAGACATGATGGTGATGGCCGCAAGAGCGCTGCAAGCCGCCGGAATGCCGGATGCAAGCGGCTCGCCGGACGATCTGGTCCGGTATAAGGATGCGGGCGAAATATCGGAGTATGCGGCAGCAAGCGTCGCGGGACTAATTTCGAAAGGATTCATCCAAGGCGACGGGGGCCGCATTCATCCGCTTGCGAACGCCACCCGGGCGGAAACGGCAACGTTTATTTACCGAATATATAACGCGGTTGAAGCTGCCGTGAAGTAGTTGAACCGCCATATGGGACCGACTTGAAATGTCGGAGTTGGTTAAGGGGGAACGGCAAGATCGTTCCCTCTTTTCCATTCTCCAAATGTTGAATCCCGCTCACCGTTCCACAGATCGTACGGCTCACGTCCCCGCCTTTATTCTCAAGCAATTGCTTAACATTTGCTTCAACCCGAGCAGATCCTCCGTTTTACAGCAACTTTAAAATTTTTTGACGATAAAATTCCAACACTTCGGCAGGAGAAGCGTTTTGTAAAGTGAAATCAACAATATGATGGGAGCGTGAATGAGATGGAAAACGCGCAGCAAACTGCGAATCAGGAGAAAGTGTTGGAAAATATGGGGGTCCTCGATTTGACGGGGGTGAAGCCCGAGGATTTGGATAACGTTACCGCCATCTGCAACATCGGGGTCGTGATTGCTCCGGAATCACTGAACAAAGTACTGATTAATATTCGCCAAGTGAATGTCGGTGCAACCATTATGGTGCCGGCAACCGCCGGCAAGGTGAAGATCATGTCCGGACAACTCATTGTGGGCAGCGAGTTGTTTGAGAACAGTGCCGGCAAGCCGGAGGATATTCTCGTTATTGTAGGGCAGGTTGTCAGTACCTCGATGATTACGAAATGCGGTTTTAACGAAGTGATGATAGCCGGTCAGCTTATTGTGCCAAAAGGAAGCGAGGCCGCGCTCGGAAGTGCTCTATCGCGTATGATCGGTCAGGTCCTCTATTACAAGAACACAGACAACGTGCGGTATTTTATCGGCGAAGATACGTTTTCGAGCGAATTTTTTGAATTCATCGAAGACAAATTGAGCATGGTGTTCATCGGAGATATCACATTTGAAGACGATGTGACGATTGATGCGGTGAAAAGCAAAGTGTCCGAAATCGTGCTTATTGGAGATATTAGCGCACCCAAAGCGCTAGTTCCGCTGCTGCAATATCTGACAACGACCAAACTGGGAGAAATATCTCCACGAGAAAATGACTGACGAAAGACAACCTAAGGAGAAGCCGGAGATCCTGTTCCAGCGCTTATACCAGGAGCATTCCAGGCCATTGTATTCCTACTTGCTGGGCCGAACGGGAAATCCGGAAACGTCGGCGGACTTGCTGCAAGATGTTTATATGAAAATATGGAACCGCATCGATGCGGCTGAGCGCATTTTGCCGGATGAACGGCTGTACTGGATGTTCTCGATCGCCTCCAATCGGGTCAAGGATTATTATCGCAAAACGCAAAACCACAAGCATGCCGTAACGAAACTGCAGTCGTATGCGAGCGAAGGCGTATCGGGCGATTTGTCGCGAGTCGTAGCGGGCAAAGAGCAGCTTCGGGAACTCGAATCGCATATTCGCGATTTGCCGGAGGAGCTTCGTTCCGTATTGCTCATGAAAACCGTCGGAGGGATGAAGAGCGGCGACATCGGAGCGGCGCTTGGCATTCCTGCCGGAACGGTAAGATACCGGATTTCGCTGGCGCGCCGCCAGCTTGCCGACAAGCTCGGGTTGCTGCATAATGAGAAGCAGGAAAGGAAGGAGAAGGTATGAACAATCATGGGCCGGCGCCGTTGATGTCCGCCGAAGCAGACCGACAGCTGGATGAATTGCTGGATCAATGGGCAAGCTGCGTCAGACTTTCTCCGCAGCAGGAGAATCGCATCTATTCGAATGTGCTAGCCGCATCGGGAAGCCTGAGCTACGAATGGTGGCGTGCTTTATTCGACCGGCTGCCGTTGTATCAGCACCAAAAATTTAACGTCCTTCCAAAGCAGGAGACGCTCTGGGGAAATATAACTTGAAGATGATCATCATGTAAAAAGACCGGGCTGCCTCGAAAAATTCGAAGCAGCCCCTTATTCTTATATTGCTTACCCACGATTCTCCATCTCAATCCGCCTAGCGATATACTGCTCAAGCTGAATGCGCTGATACGGCGGAAGGCCGGACAACGTGCAGCCATAACGGAACAGCTCGCCGCGCGGCTCGATCCGGATGATCTTGCCCGTCATCGGCGGCAGACCGGAATCCTGCGGGAAATGAATGACGATGAACATGTCCCGGGCAAGCGGGTAAGACGATTCGATGAGCAGGCCGGTATCGGACAAATCGTACAGCGTGCCGTTGATCACTTGTCCGGAGAACGCGCCTTCCTGCTCCCACTGGTAAACGGACAGCTGAAGCTCGATGCCCATATGCAGCCTTGCGCTGCGGCGGCGATCCTGGCTGACGGCTTCGGCGCCAGCCGCCTGCTCGTTCTTCGCTTTCCGCTCCACCTTGGCGTTCATCCAATCTTCGTAGCACTGCACGACGGCGGACATGTCGAGATCGCCATAACCTTTGCCGATGCCGGTCTGGAACACGCTTTTGGCCGCTTCCAGCATCGGGGTCGATACCTGCAGATCGCCCGCAAGCGTGGAAGAAAGCTTCAGATCCTTCAGCATCAGCGCCAGCGAAAATTGGTTGCTGAAATCGTGCTCTATGATTTTGCGTCCTTTCAGCTCGGCGGCTTTGCTCTGGGCTCCGCCGGACAATACGAGCTCCAGGAACGGCTCGGGATCGATGCCGGCTTTGGCGGCGATGGCAAAGCCCTCCGCGAGCGCGGCGTTGTTGATGCCGACGATCGTGTTATGCGCGAGCTTCGCAATCGAACCGGATCCGTTAGGCCCGAGGTGGATAATTTTTCGGCCCATGGCAAGCAGCAATTCCGTATGCTCCTGCAGGATTTCCTCGGAGCCGCCGACCATGAACACCAGCGTACCGTCGATCGCCGCCGGTTTGCTGCCCGTTACCGGGGCGTCGAGGAAAGCGACGAAGTGATCGCCGAGATCACGGGCAAGCTTGCGGCTCAGGTCGGGCGATACCGTGCTGCAATCGATCACCGTCAGTCCGGGTTGAATGCCTGCAAAAATGCCGTTCGTACCGTAATACACCTCTTGCAGCGCGGCGTCGTTGCTGACCATCGTAATCAATACGTCGACGGACCGGGCGGTTTCCGCCGGAGTCGGCGCCGTTTCGGCCCCTCGCCGGACAAGCTGCTCCGTCTTTTCGATCGTTCGGTTATAAACCGTGACGGCATATCCATGCTTCAGCAAATTCGCCGCCATCGGCTCTCCCATCGTGCCAAGTCCAATAAACCCAACTGATTTCATTCCGATCACCTCTTATGTTAGGGTCCAAACGCTATAAACGTAGATATTGGTTAATTTTCCAGCCTGTCCATTATATTTTACCATGCTGGCGGCCGCGTGTGAATGAATACTCTTGTTTTCGCATCTAAATTCAAGTATTCTATCCTTAGACTGAAAGGCTGGAGGTAGTTATATCATGGCAAAAAACGTACATTTTGATTACAAGAAAGCGTTATCGTTCGTGCAGCAGCATGAGCTCGATTATTTTGCGGAGCCGGTAAAGCTGGCTCATGAGCAATTACATAACAAAACTGGCGCGGGTTCGGATTATGTAGGCTGGGTCGACCTGCCGACCGAATACGATAAAGAAGAATTCGCCCGCATCCAGCAAGCGGCGAAGCAAATCCAATCCGACTCCGACGTGCTGATCGTCATCGGCATCGGCGGCTCTTATCTCGGCGCGCGCGCGGCGATCGAAATGCTGTCGCATTCGTTCTACAACACGCTCTCCAAGGAGCAGCGCAAGACGCCGCAAATTTTCTACGCGGGCAACAATATCAGCTCCACGTACGTGAAGCATTTGCTCGACGTCCTGGAAGGCAAAGATTTCTCCGTCAACGTCATTTCCAAATCGGGCACGACGACCGAACCGGCGATTGCGTTCCGGATTTTCCGCGAGCTGCTTGAGCGCAAATACGGCAAGGAAGGCGCGCGCAAACGCATTTACGCGACGACCGACCAAGCGAAGGGCGCGCTGAAGAAGCTGGCGACGGAAGAAGGCTACGAAACGTTCGTCATTCCGGACGACGTCGGCGGACGTTATTCCGTGTTGACGGCGGTAGGGCTGCTGCCGATCGCTGCGGCAGGCATCGATATCGAAGCGATGATGAAGGGTGCGGCTGACGCTTCCCGCGAATACGCGAACCCGAATCTGCACGAGAACGAGTGCTACCAATATGCGGCGGCGCGCAACGCGTTGTACCGCAAAGGCAAAACGACGGAAATTCTCGTCAACTACGAGCCTTCGCTGCATTACGTTTCCGAATGGTGGAAGCAGCTGTACGGCGAAAGCGAAGGCAAAGACAATAAAGGCATTTACCCTGCGGCGGTCGACTTCTCGACGGACCTGCACTCCATGGGGCAATTCATCCAAGAAGGGACGCGCAACATTTTCGAAACGGTCATTCAGGTTGCCGACGTGGCGGAACATATTACGATCGAGTCCGACAAAGACAATTTGGACGGCCTCAACTTCCTGACCGGCAAAACGATGGACTTCGTGAACAAGAAGGCGTTCCAAGGCACGCTGCTTGCGCATACGGACGGCGGCGTACCGAACTTCGTCATCACGATTCCGGACATGACGGCGTATTCGTTCGGCTATCTCGTTTATTTCTTCGAGAAAGCCTGCGGCATCAGCGGCTACCTGCTTGGCGTTAACCCGTTCAACCAGGAAGGCGTCGAAGCCTACAAGAAGAACATGTTTGCCCTGCTCGGCAAGCCGGGCTACGAAAAAGAAAAAGCGGAGCTTGAATCCAGACTGTAAAATTTTAATTTTTTGCCTGTCCCATAAGACGAAGCAGCTCATTCCGATGGGCTGCTTTCTTGGCAATATATACGAGGCGAATCCATATGCTTGAACGTTTCCGAACCGTCCGTCAATTCGGCAGCAGCGAAATCGTCATTCGCAAGTCGCGGTTCATCGGTTTTGCGAAACCGGTTGCAACGGAAGATGAAGCGGTTCAATTTATTCAAGAAATTAAAAAACAACATGCGCAGGCGACCCATAACTGCTCCGCTTATATGATCGGCGAGCGGGACGAAATCCAGAAGCAGTCCGACGACGGCGAGCCTAGCGGCACGGCCGGCAAACCGATTCTTGAGGTCATCAAGAACCAAGGATTGAAGAATACGGCAATTGTCGTCACGCGGTACTTCGGCGGCATTATGCTCGGTGCGGGCGGGCTCATCCGTGCCTACACCGACGGTGCCGTCGCTGGAATCGACGCGGCAGGTCCGATCGAGAAGGTGCTTCACCAGGAAGTGTTCGTCGAGATTGATTATACATGGCTCGGCAAAGTGGAGAACGAGCTTCGCAACCGGCAGGTCCGCATGGGAGAAACCCAGTATACGGACAAGGTGATTGTGCATTGCATGCCTCTGTACGCGGGCGCCGATGCTTTCATCGATTGGATGACGGACCTGACGCAAGGCCAAGCGGCCATTCGCCGCGGGGATGCGATCTATCAGATTGAAGGGGATCCGGCGTGACGACATAAGGGGAAGAGGAGGTACTCATGGCTAGAAAAGCGGTCGAGCAGGAATTGACAAGAGAACGAATACTGGAAGTGGCCCGCGACCTGTTCGCGACGAAAGGATACCGCGCCGTTTCGATGCGGAGTATCGGCCAGGAGCTCGGCTACAGCCATGGTTCGTTGTATTATCATTTTAAAGATAAAGCGGAGCTCTTCTACGCGATTGTCGTAGAGGATTTCACGACATTGGACCAGCGCCTGAGCGATATATTGAAGCAGCAGCCGTCCGAAGGTTTCTCTACGCTCGAGAAAGTGATGCTGGAATTTATCCGGTTCGGTCTCGAGAGCCGCCATCATTACGAGATTATGTTTCTAATCAGCGATCCGGAGCTTCAACGTTATTCAAGGCCGGAGCAGACGCAATTATTCTCGCACTTCTCCTCTGTCGTGAGCGAAGCCGCCAGCCATGAGCTTTCGTCCTTTGCAAGCTACGCCAAATTGCCGCTGAGTCTATTCTTTTCGTTACACGGTTTTATTACCCATTATATCCATTCGAACAAATCGTTTATGGAAATTTCCGATGAAGCCCGGGAACATGTCCAATTTTTGTGCAGAGGCTTATGCTGATGCTTCAAAGCTTTAAAGTAACATATTGTTCGAATGCAAATAAAACACCGGAACATCCTCGGCGAGAATTTTTCTCTAATCGAGGACATTCCGGTGTTTTTGCGTAAAGGACTTAGATTAGAACGTGCTTGCCGGCGTCGTTGTCGGGCACCAGCGGGAAACGAGCAAATATTTGAACAATGCGTCGTGCGCTTCTTTGGTGCCGATTCGGTGCAAGGCATCGACGGCGTATGCGCGGACGTAACGGTCGGAATCTTCCAGCGCTTCGATCAGTGCCGGAACGGCTTTCTCCGCCGCGCTGCCGATCCGAAGAAGCGACAAGCAGACGTTGAAGCGAACTTGCTCGTTCTCGTCGCCGAGTGCGCTGACAAGCGCTTCGGTTACGAGCTCGGCCGGCTGTTTGATCAAGCCGAGCGCTTCAACCGCGTGATGGCGGACGCGCCCGGACGAATGCTTGAGCAGCGGCAGCAAAGCTTGAACGGAGTCGCGGACGTCGGCGACGGCGCCGATTTCGCCGAGGGCGAAGGCGGCGAACATTTGCGCCTGCGCGTTGTCGCCGGCCAGCTGCTTCTCGACGGCCGGAGCTGCGGCTCCGCCGATGGCGGCTAATGCGTAAGCGGCATTCCGCGCGATGTCGTCCGACTCGTTGGCGAGCTGGGCGGCCAGCGCTTCGGCTGCAGGCGCGCCGATCGCGGCAAGTTCATACGCCGCGTTGAGCGATACGGATTCCGGCTCGCCAAGCTTAGCGATGAGCGAATCAATCGTTTCCTGCGATGCGGATACAGGCGCGGCTTGTTCGCCTTTCAGCCAATTCCACATATGGCGCCAGATGACGTCGTGGCGTTCTTCCGGATTCTGGCCTTCATAACCCGGCCAATCGCCGCCGCCGTGATTCCAGCTTGGGGCGGTAGGCGCTTCCATGCGCACGAATTGAAATTTCAGCATCGCGCGGTCAAGACCGGACAGGTTGGCGGAGCCGCGATGCCATAGGTCGTATTGAATGAGCGCGAACGTACCGGCTTTGCCGTCGACCATAATGCCGCGTTCTTCCGTATTTGTCGGTAAGCCGTGCGTAAAGGACGAGCCCGGCACGATGCCGGAAGGTCCCATATCCAGCGTCGTATCTTGCGGGAAGTAGAAAATCATCGCCCACCACGGATGATGGTTGCGGATTTTGGCATAACCCCAATAGCTGTCCTTGTGCCAGCTTTGCGGGTTTTTCGCGTTGTGGTGGCAATGGCGGTGCGGATGCATTTTATAGTTTGGTCCCAGAACGCTTGTTAACGCGCCGCGGACAACCGGGTCGTCGAAAAACTTCTGGATTTCCGGAATGCGCGGAAGCACGTTGTTCCCCGGATTGCCTTCAGTCGGGAATACTTCGTTGATTTTGTTTTTAATGCTTTGATGGAAGCTTTCAGGCAGCCCGGATTTCAAAACGACGAAGCCGTCCGCGATAAATTTCTGCATCTGCTCGTCATTCAATAAATATTTGCTGTCGATCATTTTAGGATCACCTCATGAATGGGTTTTGGTTGTAAACTGTACCTTCATTGTAATGAGATCGGCCGCAAAGGAGAATGCAATATATTCACATCGTTTTGCAATATTCTCAGATTGCTGGCATGGACCTGAATCAGCTTCGAAGCCAAGCCCCACTTTGTGGGGCTTTTTTTGGGGGCTTGGATACTTTATTGAATCGTCCATGCATATGCATGTAGAGAAGGAAAGATTCTCTATCGATGAGGAGGAGTGAGGATTGAGCATGAAGTGGTTTGCGCGTTTGATCGGCGTCGCATTTTTGCTCGTCGGCATTTCAGGATTTTTCACCGAGCTATTATTCGGGCTGTTTCACCTCGGCACGTCTCATAACATTATTCATTTGGCGGTAGGCGTGCTTGGCATTTTATCGTCGCTGGAGCTGCGCAATGCGAAGCTGTTCGCTCAAGGTCTTGGGATTTTGTACATGCTGATCGGCGTCTTGGGCGTATTCGTGCCGGATTTGTTCGGTCTGATGCACGTCGGGCTGGAGGATAATTTGCTGCATCTGATCGTTGGCGCCATTGCGCTGTATTTCGGGTTTGTGATCGAGGAGGCTCCTACGCCGGTGCGGTCGGCGCCAAGATCGGCTTGAAGGGAAAAGGCATAGGCGGTTAAGGCAGGCTGTCGATAGGGTCGATAGCCTGCTTTTTTACGTTTCGATATGTAACCAATATTACTGCCCATAATAAATTTTTGCGGTGTACTTTGAGATTGCTTCGTCATAATCCGGATACGGGTATCCGAGACTCGCTGCCACAGCTTTAGAATATTTTCTAAATAACGCATAACAAGTAAATAATGACTTCCACATGTTGGGGTAGCCATTCCCGGAATAGGTCGACAGCAAATCTTCCCAATCTTCACGGGGAAGATAACGATTAATAAATTTATAGTTTTTCCCCACGCTAAACGTATAGCCTTGCGCCATTCCGATTTGCCAAGCCATCATTCGGAGCAAATTCGGCCGGGCAATTTCGTTCAAATGGTCGATCGCGAACAGGATTTCTTTTCTCGCTAATCCTTTGACGACGTAAGTCGAGACCATCCAGAATTCATTGCAGCAATCATCGAATTCGTTTGCAGTCGGCTTTTTAATCCAATACTGTCGGTCGTCTGCGAGCACTTCATCGCGGATAAGCGTGTCCTTATCAAGCAAAACCTGAACCAAACCGTCGCTATTGGTGAAATAATCGTTTGCTTCGTGAATTGGAATAAGGGTCAGGTCGAGTTTATTGCCGTCTTCAAAAAGAATGAGATAGGAAAACCAATTCCCTAATTCTGACGGAAAAAGCTCCATAGCTTCCGGTTTTTGCATCATCATCCGTTTTCCGAAAATGTCGAGCCATTGATCGTTTTCCTTGAAAGAATCCATATCCGTCACAAAATAAGATATATCGAAATCTTGGAATCGATCAGGGGGAATATTTCGGTTTGTTCGCGAACCTTCCAAAGTTACCAATCGGATTCGATGATCATGCATGGCAAAATCTACAAACATATTCATCATTTCTTGCTCGCTTCTCAACGGAACGATCCTCCCTTCATACTACCGGACATTCATCGCGTCAAGCGCATGCTTCAACCGGTCGATAAACAGTCTGGACGCGTTCGTAAAATGTTTTTCCTCCGCACGCAGCCATCCGAGATATATCGGCTTCTGACCTGGAAACTCCAGAGGAAGGGTGAGGATTTCACCGCCTTCGCGTGCCGGAAGGCCGATAAACGAAAAATCCAGTCCCACCGTAGCGGCTGCGCCTTCCATGACGACTTTGCGGATGACATCCGTGTTGTTCGTGGAGAACAGGATGTTAAAGGCGCCGAATTGCGATTGCAGCTCGTCCATATAGGATTGGACGGTTTCATCCTTATATAGGACGAGGGGGTGGCGACCCAACTCCGAAGGATGGACTGACGAGCTTAAAGCGAGCGGAGAGCGGCGGCCGACGGCGACGACCATATGCGCTTCCTTCAGCTTGCCGAACGACAAGCCCGATTGCCTGCTGAAGCCGTCTTCAATTTCTACCGTTAATGCAAGGTCGACCTTGTTGTGGCGGACATGCTCCAGTATTTCGGCGGTGCCCTCTTCGAGCAGTTCAAGGTTGATGCCGGGATAGTCTTTTTTGAAATCCATAATGACATCGATAACGAGGGACAGCGGTCCCGGTATCGTGGCAAGCGCAAGCTTGCCGGTCTGAACCTCGGCATATGCACCGGCCTCGTCTTTCAACTCCCGGACATGGGCTAGAATGTCGATCGCTTTTTTAATGATCCGTTTTCCTTCCGCCGTCGGCACGGATCCCGCTCGGGAGCGGGTGAACAGGACGATGCCAAGCTCCGCTTCGAGACTTGAGACGGACTGGCTGACCGCCGATAACGTAATGTGCAAATTTTGTGCTGCGCCGGTCAAAGAGCCTGTTTTGGCGACTTCGACGACGCACTCCAGTTGTTCCAGGTACATAGCATTTTTCTCCGTTCCATACCGACTCTTAAATGATTCAAACATATCATTTGTGATCGGCCGGGACAAGTTTGGAGGCTTGTAAATGCAAAAAAAGGCCATGACGCAAGCAGTTGGCTGCTCTTCTCACGGCCTTCATATCGTTTATTTTATCGTTTATTTAAATGAAGCATACCCTTGATCCGCCATGACGACACTGCCGTTGATCGCTTCCGCTTCTTCGAGCGAAACGAGGTATACGGTTTTGGCCACGGTTTCGGGTCTCGTTAATTCGCCGCCCATCACTTTCGCTCGCATGCTGTCGAGCATGCCTGCGTTTTTATAGCCTTGGATGATCGGCGTGTCCACCGCTCCCGGAGCGACGGCGACGACGCGAATGCCGTGAGGCGCCAAATCAAGCGCGGCCGATTTGGACATCATAATGACGGCGCCTTTGGTGGCATGATAAGCAAACGTGCCGGGCGAGGCAAGGAATCCGAATACGGAAGCCGTGTTGATAATGACGCCTTTAATGCCAAGCTCCTTCATCTTTCTTCCCGCTGCCATGATGCCGTAGGCTACTCCATGCTGGTTCACGCTAATCGTCCGGTAGTACAAATCCATATTTTGTTCCAAGACCGGACCGGCCCCGCCGATGCCCGCATTGTTGAACATGACGTCGATGCGTCCGTAAGCGGCAACCGCTTGCTCGACAAGCGATTCGACGCTTTCTTGCTTGGATACGTCCACTTGGACGAACATAGCTTCCCCGC
The DNA here is from genome assembly GCF_056120465.1 of Paenibacillus sp. sgz302148. Lineage (NCBI taxonomy): Bacteria > Bacillati > Bacillota > Bacilli > Caryophanales > Paenibacillaceae > Paenibacillus > Paenibacillus sp. sgz302148. The sequence goes on along the minus strand of NZ_JBVYOJ010000012.1, from coordinate 17,757 downwards.
CAAGTTGTTTTATCGTTTCAACGGTTTCCCGTCCGCCGGCTTCATTATAATCCGCAACGACGACCCGATCCCCTTTTTTCGCAAATTGCAAACACGTTTCTCTGCCGATTCCACTTGCTCCACCTGTAATGACTGCCACGCGTTTCGTTGTTGTAGACATGACAATTCCTCCTATGCGTGCAATTGATGTAACCACATCTATGATTATAGGCTTGACTATTAATTAAGTAAATTTAAACATAATTAATATTAGTTAAGTTATGTTTAACATTCAATCTTCGTTTGACGAAACAAAGCCCATCATGTTGACATATACCCATTATTTTATTAATATATAACTATGCAAAACATATGTTTTGTATATTAAACAACGTGAGGAAAGGGGATAACATGACAACCCATTATACTTCTATACAACAAATAGCAGATGAACTCAAAGACGAGCTGATTGAAATTCGCAGAGATTTGCATCGTTTTCCGGAGCTGAGCTTTCAGGAGTCCAGGACATCGGGTATCGTGGCGAAAGAGTTGGAGGCTTTGGGAATCGAGGTCCAAGCGGGGATTGGCGGATATGGTGTCGTCGGCGAATTAAAGGGAGCTAAGCCGGGGAAAACCATTGCTTTTCGAGCAGATATGGATGCGCTTCCAATCAAAGAGGAGACGGGATTGCCTTATTCGTCGGCAAGAGAAAACGTGATGCATGCTTGCGGGCACGATGCGCATACGGCGATTTTGATCGGCGCAGCGAAAATTTTGGCTCCATATCGAGAGCAGCTCCACGGAACCGTCCGGTTTATTTTTCAATCTGCGGAAGAAATATTGGCAGGCGCTAAAGCGATGATCGCTGAAGGCGTCATGGATGGCGTTGATGAAATATACGGGCTGCATAACCTCCCGTCACTCGCGGCGGGGAAAATCGCGGTGAAGCCGGGCGTATTGATGGCAGCCATAGATCGAATCGAGATTCAAATCGACGGCAAAGGAGGTCATGGAGGATATCCCGATACTTGCTGCGACCCGATTGTTGCAACTTCCGCCGTCGTTATGGGTTTGCAAACGCTGGTCAGCCGGGAAACGGCGCCGTTTCAGGCTGTAGTCGTTTCGATCGGTACCGTGCAAGGCGGAACGGCAAACAACGTCATCCCCGATCAAGTTTGTCTTACGGGAACGGTTAGAACGATTGATCCCGACGTAAGGAAATCGATGCCCGGCAAGCTCAACAGAATCATCGGCGGAATTGCCGAATCTTACAGGTGCCAGGGGTCCGTAACCTATATCCAACAGGTGAAAGAAGTATACAACCATTCCGACTGTGCGGAAACGGTTAGGGAAGTCGGCGCAAGCATGATTGGAGCCGACCGTTGCGAAACGCCGGTCCCCTTAATGTATGGCGAGGATTTCGCCGAATATTTGGAACATGGCAAAGGATGTTTTTTTTGGCTCGGCTCGGGATGGCAGCACGAAGACGGAACAGATTATGGGCTGCACAGCTCCAAATTTAATTTAAATGAAGATTGTCTTCCTCTTGGATCGGCGCTATTCGCCGGAATCGCAGTTCGACGACTATGTTTTTGATATCGAGACAGGAGGCATGCAGCCGATGAAATGGAACAAAACGATATTCGTTTGCCTAATCGTCATTCTGTTTTCCAGTCTTGCCGTGGCTTGCTCGAAAGAACAGAAGGAAAAGAGCGGCGAAACAGTCGTATTGTCTCTCTTGTACGCGGAGTCGCTGTTTGGCGATCATCCTGATGAATTATTTAAACAATTCGAAAGCAAATACCCGAATATTAAATTGAAGGTGGAGACGCTGCCGCCGAGCAGTATATTCGAGGCTTTGCGAACGCGAATTTCTACCGGAGAAGTTCCGGATCTGTACCAACTGAATATCGGCCATGTGACAACCGATTTGGCCGATGAGGAAGGTTTAATTTACGACTTGAGCGGCCTGGAGGCGAGCAAAAATTATTCGGACTCGATACGCAGCGCTACTTCGTTCCATGACAAACAGGCGATATTCACGCTCGGAGTCGCTATCCTCGGTTTGCCCTACGATAAGGCCATGCTGGCCGAAGTAGGCTACCGGCAACCGCCAAAAACATGGGATGAATTTATCGACGCAGGCAAAAAGCTGAAAGCCAAGGGCAAAGATTTGCTGGTCTACTCCTCAAAGTGGGAAACCGGGATCGGCAACGTATTTCATTGGACATTCGGGACGCACGCGATCAAGGATGAAGCATTTATACAAGCTTATTTGTCCAACTCGGTAGATTGGAGCAAACCGGAATATCGCGAAATATTGGCGGAGGGTTTTCAGCGTTTCAAGGAATTGAATGACTACGTACGCGTCGGGAGCTTTACGAATGAATATGCGATCGCCCAGCAATCGTTCGTAAACGGAGACAGCGCGGCAACTTTGGGAGGCACTTGGGAAGCGGGCACGCTTCGGAAGCTGAATCCGGAGCTGGATCTCGGTTTCATGAATTTGCCTTACGAGCGGGACGAAAGCAATGCCTATGTTTTTGTGCCGGAAGACGGGATCGCGATCAATGCCAAAGGGAAACACATTGAGGAGTCCAAAACTTTTTTGAACTGGCTGTTCAGCAAAGAGACGTATGCCAAAATCGTCGAATCGAAAGGTTCGTTTTCCGCACAGCCGGGTATCGGCCGACTCGACGATTCGTACAAGGAAGTTCCGAAATGGCTCGAAACGAACCGGCTCGTTCCATTTGCCAATACCGGACCGATCTCCAGTTCGACCTGGATTGCTCTAGGCAATGCGGCACAGGAGTATACTTTCAAAGGCGATCTGGATCAAGCGATAGATAAGTTCATTGTAGAATACAACAGGACGAAGGCGAAAGGATAGGAGAAATGCGCGATGAGGTTCGATATAGTAATTAAGGACGGATTGGTGATCGACGGCACCGGCGGCCCGGGGAAAATCGGCGATATCGGCATCGTCGCGGACCGGATCGAGGCGATAGGCGATCTCAACGGCGCGGAAGCGAAGACGGTTTTGGAGGCTGCAGGTAAGGTCGTTTGTCCGGGATTTATCGACGTTCACGTTCATTCGGAGCTTGCTTTGCTGGGCGGAATCGATCAATATGCTCCGCTCCGGATGGGAGTAACGACACAACTCGCCAGTCCCGACGGATTTTCCTGGGCTCCGATGACCAAGGCGAGACTGCGGGAGCAGAAGGCTTATCTTCATGTATTCTACGACGACGCACTCATTGATGAAAGCGGTGACATGCCGCTCGATCGATATTTGGGCATGTTTCGCGGCAAGCTGCTGTCCAACCTGGCGCTACAGGTTCCGCACGGTTCCATTCGAGTCGAAGTGATGGGATGGGAAGGCGGGACGGCTACGGAGGATGAACTCGTTCAAATGGAGCTTAAGGCCAGAGAATGGATGGAAGCCGGAGCCCTTGCCTTTTGCACCGGATTGGAATATGAACCGATGCGGCAGGCAAACTTGAACGAGCTTGTACGCCTTTCCAAAGTGGCTGCGGAATACGGCGGCATTTACGTAGCCCACCAGCGCGGATATGCCGATCGGGTGAGATTAGGCTGCCGGGAAACGTTTGCGATCGCCGAGCAAGCCGATATCCCCGTGCACATCTCCCATCTTGCCGTGGATGAAGCCGCAGCCGCACAGCTGGAAGAGGCGCATGCCCGGGGAATTGACGTCACCTTCGACATGTATCCTTATCCGGCAGGTTGTACCCATCTGCTGATGGGATTGCCGGAAGCGCTTCAGACCGGTTCTCCCGAGCAGGTGATGGAACGAATCGGCCGGAAGAGCATTCGCCGGGAATACGCCGATCAGCTTGCCCGTGCTTTTCCGCAGGACCGGGTTCGATTTGCCGCTGTCGGTACGGAAGAGCCTTCGGGTTGGGAGGGCAAATCGCTTGGCGAAGTCCAGCGGGAACTCGGCATGGATTTGCCGGATGCGATTTGCGAAATTCTGCTCAGAACAAAGCTTCAAGCGCTTATGGTGTACCATTGGCCGGAAGATCGTTATCCGTGCCTGGAAAGCACGTTCAAGCATAAGAGCCACATGATCGGCACAGATGGCGTTTATGTCGGCCGGAGACCTCATCCGCGGGGGTTCGGCACCTATCCGAAGGTGTTGGGGCAATTCGTACGGGAAGCCAAGTGGATCAGCCTGGAGCAAGCCATTTACAAAATGAGCGGATTCCCTGCCCAAACGTTCCATATTAAAAACAGGGGGGTATTGGCCAGCAATCATTATGCCGATATCGTAATCTTCGATCCTGCGGTAGTCGACGGTCCGGCTACGTTTGACGAACCCCGCCAAACGCCGGTCGGGATGGAAACGGTCATTGTCAATGGCCGTGTGGTCGTAAGCAGAGGAGAGATTCGACAGGGCTTATATGGACGGATCTTATAACTCTTTTCATGATCTTCTGCCGATACCGGTATATCCGAGCTGCCGGGATATGTTCAGCGCCGTCGCTTTCACTTGCTCCCCCAATTCACCGATGGCGGAATCCGGAAGGTCGGCCTTGATTGAAGTGGTGCTGATGGCCGCGATGACTTCAAGATCATGGTTGAAGATCGGAGCGCCGACGCAGCGAATTCCGTATTCGGCATCTTCATCATCGATAGCGAAGCCTGTTTTGCGGATCGTCTCCATCGCAGCTTTGAACTCGGCGATCGAAGTGATCGTATTGTCGGTGTAACGGGGCAAGCCGCTTTCTTCCAATATCGGATCGAGCTTGGATTCCGGCATAAAAGCAGCAATCGCTTTGCCGATCGCCGAAGCGTGTATCGGATTTCGCTGCCCGATATAAGTCGAAAATTTAATGAAGCCTTGTTTGTCCATTTTATCGATATAAACGGCTTCTCCTTTTTCGATAATCGCCAGATGAACGGTAAATCCGCATTGCTCCAGAAGCTGTTGCATATACGGTCTGGCCACGTTGCGAATGTCGAATTTATTGAGCATATTGATGCCGATGGAAATGAATTTCGTCCCCAGTTGGTATTTGCCTTCTTGATTTTTAACGATATAGCTCATTTGATCGAGCTTATTCAAAATAAAAAAAACGCTTGTTTTCGGAATATCGAGTTTTTTGCAAAGCTCCGTTATGCCAAGAGGCTGATCGTGCTGCGCGAGAGCTTCAATAATGGCAAACGCTTTATCGAGAGCCGGCACATTGTATTTTTTCGTCGATTCGCTCATTTGAACTACCTCCATGAAATGATGAAACAATTCTTTCGCAATACAAAACTAACGTTTAATATATAAAATATCAAAAATTCGAGGAGGAATCAATCCATGCGAAAAACAGCCATGCGAAGGAAGGTCGGCAAAGCCATCGCATTATTGCTCGCATCCGTACTCGTCTTGTCCGCATGCTCCCGTGGCGATTCGAAAGACGAAAGCCAAAGCAAATCTGTCACCATTTCGATGATGTTCCAGCAAACGCAATTCGGTGGCGCGCACGAGCAATTTATTAAGGAATTCGAGTCGCAGCATCCCGAGATCAAAGTGAAAATGGAAGTGATTCCGGATGCGGGTTACCCCGGAACGCTGCAAACGAGAATTTCGACAGGAGATTTACCGGACCTCTATCAGTTAAACGTTGGCGCAGACAGTGCAAAAATGGCCAGCGAGGCCGGATACATCTATGATCTGAACGAGCTTCAGGCAAGCAAAAACTTTACCCCGTCGATGAAAGCGGCGTCTGCTTTGGACGGCCGGTTCGCAAGCTTCCCGAATGGGGTAGCCGTATTGGGGTTGCTCTACAACAAAGATTTGCTGAAAGAAGTGGGTTACGCAAGCGCTCCCGCGACCTGGGAGGAGCTCCTCGATGCAGGCAAACAATTAAAAGCGAAAGGCAAAGACCTGCTTGTGTATTCGTCCAAATGGGAAACCGCCACGGCGTATTTGTTTCACTGGGTATTCGGCGATTATGCTTTGAAACAGGCTGATTTCAAAAAAGCTTATTTGGCCAGAACCGTCGATTTCGGCAATGCGGAATATGTGAAAATGCTGGAGGAAGGCTTTAACAAGTTCGATGAGCTGAATGCATATGTGCGGCAAGGCAGCTTTACGAATGAGTATGCGATCGCCCAGCAGTCGTTTGCCAACGGGGAAAGCGCCATGCTTGTCGGCGGAACCTGGGATGCGGTAAGCATCCGCCAGTTGAATCCAAAGTTCGAGCTCGGTTTCATGAACGTACCGTATCGTTCGGGTGATCCGGACAACAGTTTCATCGTCATCCCTGAGGACGGGCTTGCACTCAATGCCAAATCCGACCATGTAAATGAAGCGAAGGTTTTCCTGGAATGGATGTATAGCAAGGAAAATTATGCGAAGCTGAATAAGATTCTCGGGAACATGTCGGGGCAAGAAGGAGTAGGAACGCTGGATCCGGCGTATGCCGACGTTCCGAAGTGGCTGGAGCAAACCGACCGCATCGTACCGTTTGCCAATACGGGCCCGGTATCCAGCACCGCGTTTATCGAGCTTGGCAATGCGGCGCAAAAATATACGTTTGATCACGATTTGAAATCGTCCGTGGATATTTTCGTGAACGAATACAATAAAACGAAAACTCGATGAGGGAAGAGAGGATGCAAATTGCAAAAACGTTTACTTGTGACAGGCATCGTATTTTTGCTTCCCGCTACCGCCTTTGTTCTTATTTTTTTGATCGTGCCGATCCTGCAGTCGTTTTATTATAGCTTGACCGACTGGAGGGGAATTGGCGAATACCGGTTTATCGGGCTGCAAAATTATGCTGACATTCTCGGCGACAAGCTGTTTACCGAATCGTTGAAAAGAACGCTTGGCATCGGAATTTCGGCAGCGCTTCTGAGCAACGTGATCGGGCTCGGCTTCGCGATCATGCTGGATCAGAAATTGAAAACGCAAAAATGGCTCAGAGCGCTGTTTTATATTCCGAATGTAATCCCGATTGTTGTGGCTGCGTTTGTTTGGCGGTATATCCTGGATGCGAATACCGGACTATTGAACAAGTTTTTGTCCGAGCTGTCCGGTGCGCAGGTGAAGTTGCCTTGGATCGATTCGCCGGATTATGTCGTATTTGCCATCATCATGATCACCGTCTGGCAGATGATGGGGCCGATTATTATCGTTTACTTGGCGGCTTTGCAGGGCGTTCCCCACGATTTGATCGAAGCGGCTAAGATCGACGGTGCAAAGCGGGTACAGAACTTCTTTCATATAACGCTGCCGATGATTGCGCCCGGGATCACCGTTAACTTGTTGCTCGGACTCGCGAACGGTTTGAAATTGTTCGATCTTCCTTATGCATTGACCGGAGGAGGACCAGCCAACTCCAGCGAAACGTTATCGATCAAAATATACCGTTATGCGTTTAATTCGGGGCAAATTTCATACGGGATGGCGGCATCCTTTACGCTAACCTTGGTCATTCTTGTCATTACCCTGTTTTTCGTCGGATTCAGCAGCAAGTATGAAAGGGGCGCCAGATGATGACGAACAAAAAAACGGGCATGGTTCTGTACGAAACGGTTGCCATCGTACTCGCGCTCATCGTCTCCATTCCGTTATACCTGATTGCGATCAACACGTTCAAGAGCCATCAGGACATCGTGACTAGGCCGCTTGCGCTGCCTGATTTCTCAGTAGGGTTTGCCAATATCGCCAATGCGTTCGAGCGAATGGACATTATCCGCTCCTACGGCGTGAACTTGACCGTTGCCGCAATGACACTGCTTACCGTCGTGCTCGTATCTTCATTGGCTGCGTATTCGGTTTCGCGCATTCAGCATAAATTCATGAAGTGGATGTACTGGTTTTTCGTATCGGCGATCCTGTTGCCCATCGAGTCCGCGCTTGTTCCCGTCGTATTTATTTTAAAAGATTTGCACCTGCAAAATACGATGATCGGACTGTCGCTCATCTATATTGGCATCTTTACGCCATTTTCGGTTTTTCTGTATTCCGGTTTTGTGCGAGGACTTCCGTTTGATCTGGAAGAATCGGCTTACATGGACGGAAGCGGTCCGACGAATACGTTCTTTCAGATTATTTTCCCGCTGCTCAAGCCGGTAACCGCAACGTTGACGATCATGCTGTTCATCGGAATGTGGAACGATTTGTTATTGCCCCTGGTGCTGCTGAACAGCGCGGATAATCCGACGGTCAGCATCAACCTGTATAAATTTTTCGGCTCCAGAGGACTCGCGGATCTCAGCTTATTATTCGGCGGCATCACCTTGACGCTGCTGCCGACCCTGATCCTGTTCGTCAGCTTCCAGCGCTTTTTCGTCAAAGGATTGGTTGCCGGTGCGATCAAAGGATGATACGTAGAAATGGAGGGAATATCGATGGTATTTGATTGCCATACGCATTTATTCGGCCCCGGTCATGTCGGGGGACCCACGTTCGAAGCACTAAACCGGATTTGGGGCAACGGCAAGGAATTAATCGCGACACCCGAAGATCACTGGCATGAGGCTAAGCGATACGACGGAGCCATCGTGCTTGCGGTAGATGCGCCGGCCACCGGCATTGTCGTGCCGAACGAGTATGTAGCCGAATATGTTGCCAAGCACCCGGGCAAGTTGTTCGGTTTTGCCAGCGTGGACCCGAATAAGGAGAACAGCGATCGTTTGTTGGAAGAGGCGATCGAAGGTTATTCCTTATCGGGATTAAAGCTTGGGCCGATTTATCAAAATTTTTATCCCGGTGACAAGGAGCATTTCCCATTTTATGCCAAGGCAAACGAGCTGAACATCCCGATCTTGTGGCACCAGGGAACGTCCTACGTCCCGGAAGGATATTTGGATGCTTCGCGTCCGGTTGATTTGGACCCGATTGCCAGAGCTTTTCCGGATTTGAAGATGATTATCGCCCATATGGGCCACCCTTGGATCGGAGAATGCGTCGCGATCGTACGGAAAAATAAAAATATGTACATGGATTTATCGACATTGATGGCAAGGCCGTGGCAGTTTTACAATGCGATGGCGACGGCGATGGAATACGGCGTTCTCCATAAAATATTGTTCGGAACCGATTTTCCGCTATTCACGGTACAGCAAACGATCGATTCGCTCCGGAAGGTAAACGATATCGTTGAAGGCACCCGATTGCCTCGGATCCCGGAGAAAGCGATCGAAGAAATCATTCACAGAAACACCCCGGAGTTATTGGGGCTTAAATAAACGAGGAGGCGAACGATCGTGCGCTTGCAGGGGAAAAGAGCGGTCATTACAGGAGGAGCCCGTGGAATCGGCAAAGGAATTGCCCGGCGTTTTGCGGAAGAAGGCGCATCGGTATTCATATTGGATCGAAGTGAAGCGGAGCTTAGCGAAACGTGCAGAGAGCTGTCAGAGTTGTATCCGGGCCGCGTGGGCGGCGATTCGTGCGATGTAAGCGACCTTGGGCAGATGGAGCGAAGCATGGCCAAGGCAATGGCCCGCTGGAACGGGATTGATGTGCTGGTCAACAATGCGGGGATCGCGTTCAGGGAATCGTTTGTCGATATTGCGCCCGATCGCTGGGATCAAGTCATGGACATCAACGTCAGATCGATGTTTTATCTTAGCCAACTCGCTTCAAGGCAGATGATCAGGCAGGGAACCGGCGGAAGCATCGTCAATATGAGCTCCAAAAACGGCGTGATGGGCAGCTCGCAATTATGCCACTACAATGCGTCCAAAGCCGGTGTCGTCTTATTGACGCAGTCGATCGCCGTGGAGCTCGCTTCCTACGGAATCCGGGCCAACTCCGTCGCTCCGGGTTTCATCGAAACCCCGATGGATCGCGAGTTGAAGCTGAAGGAGGGCTTGGACCCGTCCTTTATTTCATCCAGAACGCCGATGGGGCGGATGGGTACGATTGAAGAAGTGGCCAATGTTTTCTTGTTTCTGGCTTCGGAAGAATCGTCCTACGTCACGGGAACGACAATCGTCGTGGACGGCGGCCATCTGGCAAATGCCAGCGAAGTTTAATCATAGCGGAGGGAACAGGACATGAACAGCATCGAGGACGATCTTCGGACGGATACGCCTTATATCGCCATTGATTTGGACATCATGGAGCGGAATATCAGCGATATGGCGAAGCTTGCCGAGAAAGCCAACGTGAAGCTAAGGCCTCACGCCAAAACCCACAAAAGTCCCGATCTGGCAAAGCTTCAGCTGCAATACGGGGCACAGGGGATAACGACGGCCAAACTCGGCGAAGCCGAAGTCATGGTCGAACATGGCATCCGCGATATTCTGATTGCGTATCCGATTGTCGGGAGAAAGAAGCTGGAGCGATTCCACGCGCTTCTGAAGCAAGCGGAGCTGACGGTCGGATTGGACGATATGGCCGTCGCCAAAGGAATATCCGATGTAGGGAGCGATCTGAAGCGGAAGATTCCGGTGTACGTCGATATCGATACCGGTCTTCATCGGATGGGAAGGGGGCCGCTGGAAAGCGTAAGCTACATCGAAGAAATGAGCAAGCTGCCTTTTATTGAAGTAAGAGGCCTGATGAGCCATGCGGGGCTTGCCTATATGAAGGCCACCGAGGAAGAGCGAAGACAAGTGGCTGTCACCGATGCCGAGCTCATGTACGAGACGAAAATAAACCTTGCGAAACGGGGAATCGATATTCCCGAAATCAGCGTAGGGGCTACGGCCACGGCGCGGTTTATTACGGAGACGCCCTATGTGACGGAAATGAGACCGGGCATGTACATTTTTAACGACCGGAATGTCATGGCGGCAGGCGGTGCGACCGAAGCGGACTGTGCGGCAACCGTCGTAGCGACGATTGTGGCGCGGCCCGACAACAACAGGTTCATCATGGACGCAGGCAGCAAAACCCTTTCGCAGGACATGTGCAGGCTCGGGGGCCATGGCCATGTCAAAGGTTATCCGCAGGTAACGGTGAAGGCTTTGTCCGAAGAACACGGCATTCTCGAGGCGAATGGAGAGACGGATTTGCAGGTGGGCAGCGTCATCGAATTGATTCCGAACCATATTTGCCCCGTCATTAACTTGGCGGATGAACTGATCTGCTTTCGCGGAGGAAAATTTATCGAGACCATTTCCGTTTTGGCACGCGGTAAAAACAAATAAAAATAACTTTTTCGGAGGGAACTATGAATCGGGAAAAATATGTGGCGATCCAGCAGCAGCTCGGGTGGAAAACGACGGAGGTCGATTTTTCGACCCGGCCGTACTTAGGCATTCGCGTCATTGGCAATCTTGCGTTTGTTTCCGGCAGTTTGGCATTTTCGGCCGGCGAGCTGCTCTACAAAGGAGTCATCGGCAAAACCATATCGATCGAGGATGCCAAAAAATCGGCGGCCTTATCGGTCATCAATTGCTTGGACTTGATCGATACGAGCATCGGCTTGGAGAAGGTCGAATCGGTCGTGAAACTTACCGGCTATTTGGCTTGCTCGGAGGGAGTCGGAGAACATCCGCTTATTTTGAACGCAGGGAGCGAAGTGTTGCTGGACGTGTTCGGCGAAGCCGGCAAGCATGCCAGGGCGGCTCTTGGCATCCATACACTGCCGCTCGGCGGTTCCGTTGAAGTCGAAATGGTCGTTTCATTAAAACCATAATGGAAAAATAGAAAGGGAGAGTATAAAGATGAATCCAATTCATGAAAACATCGTCATTCGCAAGATCGGAGGAAATGACCCGATTCCTTATGATTTGTTAGTATTGGCCGATCCGAATATCGATCTGGTGAATCAATATATCGGGAGGGGCATCACGTATATCGCGGAAATCGAAAGCCGGACGGTTGGCGTTTATGTGCTCATCGATACCCGGCCCGAAACAATGGAGCTTGTGAACATTGCCGTTGACGAAAGCTTTCATGGGAAAGGCATCGGCAAACGGTTAGTGCTTCATGCCATCGAAACGGCAAAAGCGATGAAGGCGAAGACGCTTGAGATCGGAACCGGCAATTCCAGCCTTCCTCAGCTCGGATTATATCAAAAATGCGGGTTTCGTCTAACCGGCATCGATAGAGACTTTTTTATTCGGCATTACGACGAAGAAATTGTGGAAAACGGCATCCAATGCGTGGACATGGTCCGATTGAGCATCGATTTCTAATGGAGGGTTCAGCCGTGTCCGCAAACCTTGTCGTCGTGACGGAGGTTAGAGCGAAGCTGGGCGAAAGCCCGAGTTGGGACAGCCGCTCGAACCGGCTGTATTGGGTCGATATTACCGGACACCGTCTGCATGTATGGGACCCTAGCACATCCAGAACGCATACGCTGGATGCCGGACAGCTGATTAGCGCGGCCGCTCCGCGACAATCCGGAGGCGCAGCCGTGTTGCTGCAGCATGGATTTTATGCCGTCGACGTAAGCGCGGGGCAGTGGGAGCCGCTTTGTCTGCTCGATCATCGGGACCCGCTCCTACGATTCAATGACGGCAAATGCGACCCTGCGGGCAGATTTTGGGCCGGCACGATGGACGTCCACGCCCGGTACGGGGCAGGTACGCTTTATTGTCTGGACACCGATTTGAAGCTGCACGCCGTGCTGGACCATATTACTTGCTCCAACGGAATAACGTGGAGCCCGGACTACCGGACGATGTACTACATCGATTCGACAACGTACAAGGTGGTTGCGTACGAATACGATCTCGGAACAGGCCATCTTTCCCATCCGACCGATGTTATTCGGGTGCCGGAAAATCTAGGATTGCCGGATGGCATGACTTCCGACCGCGAAGGAATGTTATGGATCGCCCAGTGGGGAGGCGGGCAGGTTTCCCGTTGGAATCCCAGGACAGGCCAGTTGCTGGAAGCAATACGGATCCCGGTGAAGCATGTTACTTCTTGCATATTCGGCGGTGAAGACTTGGATGTGCTTTATATCACGACAGCCGAAGATCAGGATGACAACAATCCGCTGGCGGGCGCGCTTTTCCGTTATCATAGTTCGGTTCAAGGCATGCCATCGTTTCCTTTCAAAGGTTGACCAAATTGCATGAGGAGTGAAGCCTGATGATGAAATCATCTTCGTTTATTGAAAGCTTAGGTTTGCCTGTTCGAGACGGTTATGAATTGCTGCCCTCGAACAAAACATTTGCGGATGGCGCCCAATACCGCATCGAAATTCCTTCGGTGGAGGGGCCGGCCGTCATGGAAGCCGTAATCCGTGAAGCGAATCGATATGGCGTCACGATCAACCGGGTATCTCAAGGCAGCGGGATTATGCTGCAAACCGACGATGAAATACGCAGCATGGCAGCGATGGGGGAAGCGAATCATATCGAGGTTTGCTTGTTTATCGGTCCGCGAATGAGCTTCGATACCGGCGCGCTCGCCCAAACGAGCGGCGGCAAAACATTGGGGTGGAGGCACGGGGGGATGGACCAGGTTCTGTATGCGATGGAGGACGTCTACCGTGCCGTTCACTTGGGCATTCGGAGCTTGCTGATCGCGGATGAGGGGTTGCTGTGGTTGATCGACCAGGCCAAGAAAAAAGGCGAGCTGCCTTCGAACCTGGTCTTGAAAGTATCGGCTTCGATCAGTCCGGCGAACCCGGTCAGCGTGAAAGTGTATAACGATATGGGTGGCACTACCGTGAACATCCCCGGCGATCTGACTTTGCCCCGTATCGCTTCGATTCGCCAGACGGTCGCCTGCCCGCTGGACATGTATATCGAGTCTTCGGATGATATGGGGGGTTCCGTTCGTCATTACGAAATCCCGGATATCGTAAAAATCGCCGCTCCGGTTTATTTGAAATTCGGGCTGCGCAACGCCGCGAGCGTTTATCCTTCGGGAATGCATCTTGAAAATGCCTCCGTAGCCCAATGCAGGGAGAAGGTGCGCCGGGCGTATATCGGATTGGAATTATTGAAGCGATATGACAATACGGTGACCCAAACGGTCGGGATTGCGCCCGATCTGGGCATTCCGGTTCTGAAGGGGGATGTACGAGCATGACCGCGGATAAGCCAATCAAAACGTATCTTAATTATATCAACGGAAGCTGGAAGGAAGCCGCCTGCGGCAAACAAAGCAAAAGCATCAACCCCGCCGACCCCGCGGAAATCGTAGGATTTATTCAGGATTCCGATGCCACGGACGTCCATTTGGCGATGGCATCGGCCAAAGCGGCGAAAGATGCATGGAGGAAAAGCTCAGGTCCCGACCGGGGACGATACTTGTATAAGACCGCCGACATTATGGAGCGAAGATGCGCGGAAATCGCCGAGACGATGACGCGCGAAATGGGCAAGACGCTCGCGGAGGCAACGGGCGAAACGATGCGGGGCATCGCCATCCTGCGTTATTACGCGGGCGAAGGCATGCGCAAAATCGGCGATGTCATTCCCGCTTCCGAAGCGGGCAGCCTCATGTTCACGACACGCGTACCGCTAGGCGTCGTTGGGGTGATCTCGCCGTGGAACTTCCCCGTCGCCATTCCGATCTGGAAAATGGCGCCCGCGCTAGTTTACGGCAATACGGTCGTGTTCAAACCGGCGCAGGAAACGGCCGTAACCGCGGCGTTGATCGTCGAATGCATGGCGGAGGCAGGGTTTCCCGGCGGCGTAGTCAACATGGTGGCCGGAAAGGGGTCGGTTGTCGGTCAGGCGTTGATCGAGCATCCGGACCTGAACGGGATCACGTTTACCGGTTCCAATGAGGTTGGGAAGCAAATCGGGCAATCGGCTTTGGCAAGAGGCGTGAAATACCAGCTGGAAATGGGCGGCAAGAACCCGATCATTATTGCCGAGGATGCAGACCTGGACCTAGCCGTAGAAGCGACCATTTCCGGCGGCTTTCGTTCGACGGGCCAGAAATGCACGGCTACGAGCAGAGTGATCGTCATGAAAGGCGTCTATGAACGTTTCAAAGCGAAATTGCTGGAACGAACAAAAACATTAACGATCGGGAACGGCTTGGAGCAGAAGACATGGATGGGGCCTTGCGCAAGCGAAAATCAGCTTCGGCATGTGAAACGTTATGTTCAGACCGCTTTGGATGAAGGCGCCGAATTAGTATGGGGCGGCAAGTCCCCGGAAGGTCCCGAATATGGCCATGGGTTTTATATTGAACCGACCATCTTCGACCGAGTTACGAAGGACATGACGATCGCGAAGGAAGAGGTGTTTGGTCCCGTGCTTGCGTTAATGAGCGTAAATACGGTGGAAGAAGCGATTGAATTGGCCAATGATACCGAATTCGGCTTAAGCGCCTCCATTTTTACGAAAGATATCGGGAACATGATGGCTTTTATCGCGGACATGGACGCAGGGTTGGTGCGGATCAATGCGGAAACCGCGGGAGTCGAATTGCAAGCTCCGTTCGGCGGCATGAAACAATCAAGTTCTCATTCCAGAGAGCAGGGGCAGGCAGCCATCGAATTTTTTACTTCAATCAAAACCGTCTTTGTCAAAGGGTAGCCTTTGAGCTATTCCATGCACCATGAAGGGAGAAACTTCGTGATACGTTCGATCGCAGCAAATACAAGCATTATCGTACGCTTGGAAATGAATATCGAAACGGCTTCCTTCGGCCAGATCGCCACAGCGATCGGCGATGCGGGGGGTGACATCGTCGCAATTGACGTGACACGGTCCCATAATCCGATGACGACCCGCGATATTACGATTCAAATCGTCGATCCGTCGCTTTCAGAGAAAATCGTTCAAGCGATAGGAAGTGTTCCGGGCGTCCGGGTCATCAATGTTTCGGATCAGACCTTTCTTCTTCATCTCGGCGGAAAAATAGAAATGTCCTCCAAAGTTTCCATCAAAAATCGTAACGACTTGTCTCATGTCTATACACCCGGAGTTGCACGGATTTGTATGGCCATCCATGAAGACCCGGCACGCGCCCATACATTGACGGTCAAACGCAACATGATCGCGGTCGTTTCCGACGGGTCGGCCGTGCTGGGGCTCGGAAATATCGGTCCTTTGGCGGCCATGCCCGTCATGGAAGGGAAGGCGATGTTGTTCAAGCAGTTTGCCGGCGTCGATGCGGTTCCGATTTGCCTGGATACGCAAGATCCCGATGAGATCGTTCGAGCGGTTAAAGCGATGTCCCCCACCTTTGGCGGGATTAACCTCGAAGATATTTCATCTCCGCGGTGTTTCGAGATTGAACAACGACTGGTTGAGGAGCTGGATATTCCCGTCTTTCATGACGATCAGCATGGCACCGCCGTCGTCATTTTGGCCGGATTGTTGAATGCGCTGAAGCTGGTGGGCAAGAGGCTGGAGAAATGCAAAATCGTATTGTGCGGGGTTGGCGCCGCAGGCATCGCCTGTACAAAACTGCTGCTGACCGCAGGCGCCACGAATATAATCGGCGTCGATCGGTGTGGGGTTTTGGTACGGGACAACCATTACGAATTGGAAACATGGAATTGGTATGCCAACCACACCAATCCTTACCGGGTATCGGGGCAGCTGTCCGATGCAATCCGAGGGGCGGATGTATTTATCGGCGTGTCCGGTCCGGGGATATTGAAGGTGAGCGATGTCCAAGCGATGGCCGACGATGCGATCGTTTTTGCAATGGCCAACCCTTCGCCGGAAATCAATCCCGAGGAAGCGTCGCCTTACGTACGCGTTATGGCTACCGGCCGATCCGATTACCCGAACCAGATCAACAACGTGTTGTGCTTTCCGGGTTTTTTCCGCGGCTTGTTGGATTGCAGAGCTTTGCGCGTTACCGAGGAGATGAAGCTTGCCGCCGCTCGGGCTATCGCCGGTGTCGTATCGGAAGAAGAACTGAACGAATACTTCATCATCCCAAGCGTGTTCAATCCGCAAGTCGCCGATCGTGTCAAAGAAGCGGTTATGGAAGCGGCGATCGTTTCCGGCGTAGCGAGACGCCGTAAAGAAAAGTAAGGAAGGGGAGACCGGAATGGCCCGATTGCAAGGAAAAATATGCCTGATTACCGGAGGCGCTTCCGGCATCGGCGCAGGAGTGGCAAAGCGATTCGCTCAAGAGGGGGCGACCGTTATGATCGCCGACATCGATGCTGAAGGCGCTGCGCGGGTGGCCGATGAAATTCGCTCCGCCGGCGGACATGCCGAATCGTTCGTTGTTGACGTCGCCGACGAACGCCAAATCATCGGGTGTTTTGAACAGATCGGCCGATTGTACGGCAGACTGGACGTATTGCAGACGAATACATTTTGGGCCGCGGCCAAAAACACCGAGGAAACAACATTGGCCGAATGGAACCGTTGCATGGACGTTACGCTGACGGCTCCATTCTTATGCAGCAAATATGCGATCCCGCTTATGAGAGCAAACGGTGGCGGATCGATCATCCACACGGCTTCCGTCGGCGGCGTCTTAACGTTTCGCAATCATGTCGCTTATACAGTCGCGAAAGCCGGAGTTATCCATTTGTGCAAATCAATCGCCGTCGATTTTGCAGACGATCGCATCCGCTGCAACGCCATATGCCCAGGCATCATCGATACGCCGGCGACCCGCGCGAACGAGACGGATGAACTGCACCGGATCCGAATGAGCAAAACGTTGGCGGGGCGTTACGGGCAGCCCGAAGATATTGCCGCAGCCGCGACATACCTCGCCAGCGACGAGTCTTCGTTCGTTACAGGGAGCTCGCTCACGGTCGATTCAGGCTGGTCGATTATATAGAAAACGTGATTGGAGCAGCATGCCGCTGATATGCTCCCCTTACGGTAGACAGGTGAAATAATAAAACCTGCTACGGTAAGGGGAGCTTTTTCATGCAAAAACGATCCTATTCGGCTTCTGAGAAACTT